>JAIRSS010000098.1 GCA_031255315.1 Spirochaetaceae bacterium | reverse complement strand
ATATATTAATGTTTCCATATTTGGGTATGGATTATCTTTATTGAAAGTTGCACATGAATTGCAAAACAATATACAAAAAATCAAAACCGCAGTTTTCCACATGAAAATGTTCCTCCTATTGGCAACAGAATATTTATAAAGCATAAAAAGCATGTTGTCAATAATTTGTGACAAATTGGCGCATAACGTCGTATGCGAATATGCCGGTATCCAAAAAACATAAAAGGCTTACCGCAGGTAGAATGTCCGCGAATACGAATGGTGAGGCGTTTCGCGAGACAATCGTCATTGCGGGGCGCGTAGTACGCCCCGGGCGGCGGCAATCCAGGAGTTTGTCGCGCTTCGCGCTTGAAACCCCCAAAAATCGCCTGTAGGCGGTTTTTTACCCTGCACACTCCGTCGGACCGAAGGTCCGCAGCAGGCTGTTAGCTTAAAGGCGCATAAAGAAAAGTCTAATACTGTCCCAGAGGCGTTTGAAGAAATTTCCCCGCTCAACGCCGCCGGCAATAACCAGGGGTATACGTTTGAGTTCCCCGAACTCGTCGCTGAGGATCAGCGTTCCGGCGGCGCTTCCTGCGGGCAGGGGGGCGATGAGGGGGCCGTTAAGCTCTGTTTCCCACTGGAGGAAGCCGCCCCGGCCCGTGTAGCTGGTCAGCGTCCATATATAACCGCCGGTTGTTCCAATATCCACACCGATTCGTTCTTCAGTTTCGGGGACGAGTTCCACCTGGTTCGTCCGCCCTTTCCAGACCCGAAGCGGTTCCAGTTGCGGGGATGCCGTTCGCAGCGTCTTGAAGTTGCTGAAACCCCATTCAAGAAGTACCCGACCATCCTCATCCCGGATACGGTCCCCTCCGGGAGAAGCCGGGGCGCCCAGAATAACCGCCACAAGCCGCGTCCCCCCCCGTTCCGCAGTGAGGGCGATGTTATATCCCGCCTCATCTATGTAACCCGTCTTAAGCCCGTCAACCCCCTCAACATCACCAAGGAGGGCGTTGCGGTTACGCTGGACCCTGGTTGTAAAATCATCCCCGTAGGGGTCCGCTGCATTTTCCGCTTTGGGGTAGGCGAATTCCGCCACGCTGTGGTAGTCCCTTAGAGTTTCAGGGTGGAAGCTCATGTATTCCCGGCAGAAATAGGCGAATTCCAGGGCGGTGGTAACATTATATTCCGATATTCCCGACGGCTCCACAAACCGGGTGTTCGTCATGCCAAAGTACCGGCCTTCCTGGTTCATCCGTTCCGCAAAAGCCTCTATGCTGGGGGCAAACCGGAGAGCAACCGCCACTGCGGCGTCATTTCCAGAGGGAACCGCCAAGCCTAAAAGAAGCTCTCTAAGACGTACCCGCTGCCCCGCGCCGAGGGACATGAGACTCGACCGGGGCGGTTGATTTACAGCCCAGCTCTGAGGGGGGAGTTCTACAATTTCGTCTAAAGAGGCCCGTCCAGCCGCAACTTCCTGTAGGGCAATGTGCATAGTCATCAGTTTGGTCAGGGACGCGGGGGAAATTCTATCATTCCCATTCTTGTTATACAGCGTTACTCCAGTCGCGGCGTCTATGAGTACCGCCGCGTGGGACGCCGCCGCCGGAGCTTTGACCTCTGAGACTAGGGCTCCCGGAACCGCGGTTCCCAGAAGCGATGTTCCCGAAACCGAAGTTCCCGGTTCCTGCGCGCCCAGAAACGGCGTTGTTATAAAAGCAACAAACAGAAAAAGAAGAAAATTCACGTATTAGAACTCCGCTTGTCCAACCGCACGGGGATACGGGATAACGTCCCGGATGTTTGACATACCGGTAACGTACTGCATGAGCCGTTCAAAGCCCAAGCCGAAGCCCGAATGGGGGATCGACCCATAGCGGCGGAGGTCCAGATACCACGCGTAGGCGGCCTTATCCATACCCAGACAGGTCATACGGTCTTCCAGGGTTTTCAGGTTTTCTTCCCGTTCTGAACCGCCTATAATTTCCCCCAGCCGGGGGACCAGGACATCCATAGCCCGGACGGTCCTGCCGTCGTCATTTTGTTTCATATAAAAGGCTTTGATTTCCCGTGGATAATCGGTAACGATCACCGGCCCGCAGGCAATCTTTTCGGTGAGGAATTTTTCGTGTTCGCTCTGGAGATCGCAGCCCCAAAACGGCTTGAATTCAAAGGCGGAGGCGTTTTTCTCCAGTTCTTTTACCGCGTCAGTGTAGGTAATGTGGGCAAACGAAGACTCCGCCACTGACTTCAGGGTTTTGCTGATCCCTTTTTCGATATGGGCGTCGAAGAAGGCGAGATCCCCGGCGCAGTCCTCCAGGACAACGGTGAATAAGCGCTTGAGAAAATCTTCGGCCAGGGCCATGTTGTCCGGAAGGCGGGCAAAGGCCATTTCAGGCTCTATCATCCAGAACTCGGCCAGATGCCGGGTGGTATTGGAATTTTCCGCCCGGAAGGTGGGGCCGAAGGTGTAGACCCGGGAAAGAGCGGCGGCGTAAGTTTCGGCCTCAAGCTGGCCGGACACGGTGAGGAAAGCCCGTTTACCGAAAAAATCTTTGGCATAATCCACCCGCCCGTTTTCCGTCCTGGCGGGGGCGTTCAAATCCAGGGTGGTTACTTGAAACAGAGATCCCGCGCCTTCGGCGTCGTTTGTGGTGATAATGGGAGTATGCACATACTGAAACCCCCTGGACTGGAAGAACTCGTGGATGGCGAAAGCCAGGCGGTTTCGTACCCTGCCAACCGCGCCAAACGTATTGGTCCTGGCCCGGAGATGGGCGATTTCCCGCAGGAATTCCAGGGAATGGCGTTTTTTTTGCAGGGGGTAGGTCTCCGGCAGAGCCTCTCCAATAACGGTGATGGTTTCGGCGGCTACCTCCACAGCCTGTCCCGATGCAGGGGAAGGCACGAGGCGTCCCCGTATCTCCGCCGCCGCCCCGGTTGAGAGGGAGGCCAGAGCAGCCTCAATTCCATCATCCCAGTCGTCCAGGGACCGGTCAAAGGTACACTGAATACCCGCGAAACAGGACCCATCGTTCATTTCGACGAAAACCAGGTTTTTCATTTCCCGTTTCGTCCTGACCCAGCCGCGGACCTGTACTTCCCTGGAATCCGCCGGGAGGGCTAACAGTTCTTTAATAAGCAGAAATAACATATAAAGATTATACTATACGATGAATGAAAAGAAAAAAAGGGCCGGAGCGCGGCGGACGCCTTCCGAACTCGCCGCTGAATTCCTTCGCTTTTTTTCCGATATTTATAGTGGCCGTCCCAAAATCAATTGATTGCGCGCTGAACGCGCAGGGGGTTTGGAACAGCCCCGATTGAGTATATTTTAAGGAAACAAATGAAAACTATCCGTCGTTTTTTATGTATTATTTCGCTAGTCGCCGCGTTCCTGCCGGCTTCCGCGATCCACGCCCAAACTCCGCCTCCCGATCAGAACGGGAACGTCGATCCCGAAGAATCAAACGCTCCCCCGGCGCTTCCACGCTCCTTTAGAGGGCTCAGTCTGGGCATGGACCTGGACGCCCTCAAGTCCGCCCTGAAGGAGGATTCCCTTTTCGACTTCCGGGGCGACCGGGACGTATCGTTCCTTCCCGCACGGGAACAGAGCCTCGTAGAAACTTCCGGCCGTCCCCGTTCTTTCGCCAGGCGCGCCTTTTTTCAGCTCATGGATGGACAGCTTTTTATCATGGCCTTTACTCTGGACCCCGGCATGGTGGATCATTATTCTGTGTACACTACTTTTGTGCAGAAATACGGGGAACCCCAGTTTCTGGATCCCAAACAGGCGGTCTGGGAATCCGGTGAAACCCGGGTCTCCATTGAGCGGCCGCTGACCGTAAAGTATTTGGATCGCCAAATCTTTGACGGCATTATCGCGGAATCTAAAACCGCCGCAAGCGCCGAGCTCTTCCTTAGGGAGGAATTCCTTCGTGATTTCTAAACGCGGTTTGCGGCGCCGTCCGCAAAAGGCGGCGTCTATCTTCATCCTGATCCTCTGCGCTCTCGTCCTGGGGGCTGGTGTAAACTGTAGAGCGTCGGATAAGAACAAAGAAGGGGAAATTCAGTTTGCAAAAAGGGAATTCGCCATTGAAAAAGCCGAGGGGGGGCTAATCCCTATCCGTGCGGAATTAGCCAGAACCGATCCTGAGCGGTCCCAGGGGCTCATGAACCGGACTTCCCTGGCTGACGGCGAGGGGATGCTTTTCATTTTTGAACGGGACCAGATAGTCTCCTTTTGGATGAAAAACACCCGCATCCCTCTTTCCATCGCCTTTATCCTTACTGACGGCCGCATTATTGAAATCCGCGATATGCAGCCCCTGGACATTACCTCCATAAGCTCTACTCGTTCCGTCCGCTATGCGCTGGAAGTCCCCCAGGGATGGTTCGCCCGGGCGGGACTCAATGTAGGGGATTATCTTCGGTTGGGGGACTTTCAATAGGATTGCCGCCAAGCCGGTATACGATAAGGATTTATCCAGGGGGGGCAGCCGTCCACTGCGTCCGGGTGCGGTCCCAGCCTACCCCTTTATGGCGGCTCCGCCCCCGAGACTGTGTTAAAACACTGTCCCTCAAGTCTATTAGGGGCCGGGATTGTTACAGAAACCGGCATGCTCTCCGGGAATCCGCGGCCTGCGGAGAATCTACCTGGCCATACATTTCATCAGCCCTTGGCAACCCAGTATATTGATCACCCGCTTTAGGTTGTAAGCAAGAAAGGTTAAAGAAAATTCCCCGGTTACATTTACATTGCGCAATCCCCGGGTTAAACAATATCCCGCGTCCATACCGCGCTTTATCGTCCCGAACGGATGCTCAACAATGCTCTTCCGCCGCCTGACTATCCCCTTGTCCGCCTTTATCCAGCAATTCTCATTTTAAAAACCATGATAAACTGGAGGTATGGGAGAGGGCGTCATAAGGCGGCTGCTTGGCAGTTTGCGGAAGGCCGGGGATAGGATCCCCGATGTACGGCGCGGGGGGAACGCCCTGCGGTACCGGATTACTGACGCGCTGATGTGCGCGTTTGCCGTATTTTTCTTTTTGTATCCGTCACTGCTCCATTTTCAGCGGGCGATGAAAGCCCGACGGCGACGCAACAACAGGGAAACCCTGTTCGGAGTGTCCGAAATACCGTATGACAACAGATACGGGAACTGACGGGTAGCATAGAGCCCGGGGCGTTGTCGGGTGTGTTCATGAACGACCTGCGAACGGCAGAGGGGGCGGGGGTGCTTAAAGAGTACCGGGTATTGGACGGGGTGTGTTGCTGGCAACAGGCGGGTTGTGGCGCCAGGCGTCACAAAAGGTACGGTGCGGCCATTGTCGGCACAGTACGGAGGATGGGGGAGAGGATGTATTACCATAGCGCGGTAGCGGGACGGTGGTAAAGCCCGGAAGCACGCGGGTAATACCGGTGGTTCCGGAGCTCGTACGGAACGGGGACGGGGAAGAGAAGCAGAATTGCGAACGGAATGCGGGGAAGAGGCGGCTTGGGAAGCACGGAAGGAGTATGCATGGCTTTCCCCGACGCTTTCAGGGGATGATTTGTATGCGAACCGGCCGTTTTGCGGGGTGGAAGACAGGGAACGGGCACAACAACGTACTGAAGAACCGGGGATACAATCTCCGGCATAATTTCGGGCACGGGAAGAAGACCTGGAATGAAAACGAGAATTGCTGATACCGTAGGGATGGCGCAATATTGATGATTCTAATAAAATATCCTACACTAGCTCGCTATGCGGTGGACGGCGTCTTTATCTCTCCTCCTTTCTCTCCTTTCTCTCCTTTGCGTCCTCTTCCTTGGTTCCGGCTGTTCGGCTGAAGTTCCTCCGGTGTATACCGTTGCGATCTCCGGCGACGGGGAATATCCGGCAGAAGAAGCTCTCGTAAGCTCCCTTCTTTCGGAATCCGCGCTGGCCGCCCTAGGATGCGCCCCGGCCTTTCCGGGGAAGGAGGCCGGGGCCGTCATCGCTGTTGAGTTCGTGGCGTACTGGGAATCTGATCCCTCCGGGGAAGACGATGAGGCGATCCCCCTTTCCCGAACATGGTATGTACCTCAGGAGGACGCGCTGGCTGGCAGACGGGACGCATCCGCAACGGACTGCCGGGAGAGACGGGAAACCCTGGTCTTGCTGGACGAACTCGCGCCGCCCTTCGTCGCCCTGCGAGTAAACGGACTGGCGGCGGATGACCCTGATTATCCCCTGTGCCGGATAACCGGGGTCCGGGTGCGGGCTGTAGACCAGCCCGCCGCGGCTGACGTGGCCACCAGGTCCGGGAGGGCCGTCGTGTTTGAAAAGACCGCCGTGTCCGGTAAGATCGCCGCGCTGGAGGCTTTCATCCGTCAAACGGCTTGGCCCTGTTTGGCCGGGCCACCGGAACTGCTCTGGATCACCGCTGTTGGGGACCTGATGCTGGGCCGGGGCGCGGAACGCATTCTGTTGCGGGAAGGCGCGGACGGGCTGTTTGGAGGAACCGCGGCCATACTGCGCGATGCGGACCTTGCCCTGGTCAATCTGGAGGGGGCGATAACTTCGCGGGGGAGCAGGACGGAGAAAGCCTTTACCTTCCGGTTTTCCCCTGCTGTTGCGCCACAGCTCCGGGAGGCGGGGATAGACGCGGCGCTTCTGGCGAACAACCACGCCTTTGACTGGGGAATGGAAGGATTTCTGGATACCCTGGACTGTCTTGAAAAAGCCGGCCTGGGCATTCTGGGCGCGGGCAGGGACGAAGCTGCCGCCGGGCGACCTTTTGTGTTCCGTAAGGGTAGCGCCGTAGCGCGGGTTTTCGGGCTTGCCTCGTATCCGGTAGAACGGAGCGGCTGGGATGGACGCTCGGCTGCCGCCGGGGAAAATCGGCCCGGAATGCTCCATACCGGACGGGGGGGCGAGGCGGTAATCAAAGCCGGCCTTGCGGACGGATCTGGGGAAGGCTTCCAGACGGTTCTCATCCACGGGGGGGACGAGTGGACTTCCCGGCCAAATCGGGCGGTTCGGGACCTCTGCCGGGACCTGGTTCTCTC
>JAIRSS010000095.1 GCA_031255315.1 Spirochaetaceae bacterium | reverse complement strand
CACATTCATTCTCTAACGCCTCAATTTTAAATATTACCGGTCTAATTCCGTCTGTGCAACAATAAATTTGCATATTGTTTTTATTGTTCCATGGCGTGAAATTTCCACCGGACGACAATGCGTTTATACTCCTATAAATATCTATCCATGCCCATTGGCAAAACCCTTCGGGCATTATTGCTTGTCCGTTATAAATAAATTCATCCCCTTCATTTAATATAGGGCAATATCCGGCCTTTATTCCGTCTGTTAAATATGCTTTGGCAAGATCTTCATAAAACATTTTTCGTAAAACTGTTATTTTAACTTTTTTCATATTATCCTTCCAGTAATATATAATCTTGTGTAAAACACAGGTTTGTTCTTATATCAAATTTACTTTCCCAATTTCTATCTTCCGATTATTATTTAACAATAAATTTATATTCTTGTCAATATATTTCCACATTAGTGGCCAAAATAGCATTTTTTCCTCGAATTTTTAAGGATCTTGGCATATAAATCATAAAATCAATTAGGATATACCAAAAAAAATGTGTCATTATTGGTGGTTATGTGTATCATTTTGATCATTTTGCCTTAATAGTGAATAGAGAAAGCTTCAAAAATCCATAAAAATGGACGAAAAATTTATTTTGGACACTACTGATACGGTATATATTAATAAAAAGTTCCGATTTGATATTTACAAACGGATTGGTATGAGCCATTATTACAAAAACAGCCATAATAAATTTAAGTAAATCAATACCATTATATTGTTTTCCATTTTCTTTACACATCAAATTCTCCTTTTTATTAGGTGTCTTAATTATTAAACCTACCATTCTTTTATATTATTGTCAATATGTCTATAATATTTTCAAATATTTTCAAAATACAATTGCGCATAACGTTCCGGCTGTATATGACGTTTTGTCAGCCCGAATAAGGGCTTTGCGTAGCAAAGACCAGGGCTGGCAAAATGTGGGTGGAGTGATCCGTGGGAGTGAAGCGAAGCGGAACGACCTAGGCGAACGGAACCCCGGAGCGACCAACGGGCGCGGAGCATATACAGACCTGTTATGCGCCGTTGGGCTTTTTACACATTTATTTCATTTTTATATTTTTGTACATATTTATCCAATACGTCATTTATCATCGTTTGATATTTTATGTTTCTCCGCATACCTTTTAAAAAAATTCACACTTTGAGCATTCAGCGCTATAGTTATTTTCACCTTCCCTTCCTTCCTAACTAATTGTTCAGGAGGCGGTAAAAAATCATCTGTCATTTCACCTTCAAAAATATCTTTGGAAATATCTTCGGGTGCCTTAGTGTAAACTATTCTTTTGTTCATATCGGTCTCTCCCTTCTCTCCAATACCCCGCTCCGAAAATCAGGATGCTTTCGTCCCGTTTGGTAAACCTCACGGTTATTATCCCATTTCCATCATTCCCTATGCAAAAATATCTGTCTTCTTTCTGGGAATGTTTTTTATCTTTTATTATTATCCGTTTTTTTGTCAAAAAATGTCTCTTGGGCAACTTCAAATGAAACATTGTGTTTCTGAATATTGATTTGATTCTTTCTTTCGTCCCATTCGAAAGTCATATCAATTATTATACATACGGTTTACCATATTTGCAATGGTTCTTTGTATCTTTTTTTATATATTGTTACCATTCAAAGGTGGTCATAATCTGTGAAAATCAGCGTAATCTGCGGACCTTTACAAGGTACTATTCGCGAAAATCCACGGTTACCAGGCTGACCTGGCCCGCGGCAAGACCCCAGTGGCGAAACACGTACGCGGAGAAGGCTTCGACTTCCCGGATAAAAGCGTGGGACAGGACGGGCCACCGCTCCCCCGCCGGGGATTGCTCAGATGGGGGCAGATCGGAACGGCGCCAGGGGGAGCTCAGGATTTGGCGCGGTACGGTTTCGCCGAAATAGGGCCCCGCCTGGGAAGCCGGCTGTTGCAGGCAATAGGCCATAAATTCATTTACCACCAGATAGGGGTCCGCCAGGTCATAGCGCTGGAAATCCAGATAGGAACTGAACGCCCGTTTCGCGCCGGCGTCCAGGTTTTCCCAGCGTCGGCGGCTGAATTCCCGAAAGCCCTCGTCCATAAAAAAGATGCCGTGGAACCCTTCGTGAACCATAAAACGGCGCCGGAGATGATCCGGCGATTCACGGGAAATAGACAGCACTGCCCCATTGCCGCTTCGAATTTCCCCGGAGGGAGCGCGGACCACGACGCCGGTATGGAGCAGGATGTCCAGAAGCTCCCATTCTTCATCCAGCAGGGGAAAATCTTCCTGCCGGGCGCGTTCAAAAAAGCGGGCCAGATCTTCGTCCCGGTAATCGTGGGCGTTCCATCCGTGAAGGCCCGCCAGTTCCCTATCCGAAACCAGCCGGCCCCGGAAATCCCGCTTTTCTACAAAAAAGGCCAGCCGTTTAAAGAGCCGTTCCTGGACAGCGTAATCGGCGGTATCAAAAATGAGGACCCCGGGAAAGGCGGGCCACCGGAAAACCTCGTACCCCGGTTCCCGCCACGCGTCCTGGGGATACGGTAAAACAAGCCCCGGATCCAGGGGAATCGGGTCCCGTGAGGCGGCGGGCTGCGGGGGAGCGGGGCCCATCCAAAACGCGGTTCCCGGCAAAACGCCGCCCCCGTTTACGGAAACAGCGGCCGGGTAGGGCCCCGTTCCCAGAGCGGCGGGGGGGAGGGAGAGGCTCGGGAAAGACGGTCCGGGGGTAAAGACGAACCGGTTCTCCCCAGCGCGTATCCGCGCCGCTCCCGCGGCCTCCCGGAGGGACAGGACGGCCGGCCCGGGCGTCCTGAAGGCGGCGGGCGGATCGATTGTCAGGGAAGGAGGATCCCCGGGCGCGGCGAACACAAAGGGAGTAATCGCCAGAACGCCCTGTTCACGGGCAAAGCCGAACCACCGGGGGACCAGCCGCAGGGAACTAAACTCCAGAACCGCGCCGCCCGGCGCCCCCTGCCGTTCCCCGCCCCCCTCGCGGGCGCGGAAGGTGATACGCAGTTCCCGCAACGTGGCGGCCCTGGCGGGCGCGGCGTAACGGAACGCCCCCGTATAGTCCGAGAGGCCCAGAAAGGCGGCGTCCAGGGGCAGTTCCCATGCCTCCGCCGCGGATGAAGCCGGGTCCGTTTCCAGTACCAGTTGGTACGCGGAAAGGCCGCCCCCCCCGGAGGGTGAGACGCGGTAACCGGCTTCCAGGGAAAAACCGGGAGGGACCTCCAGGGGAGGTTCAAATACATAGGTAAGGGAAGCGGGTCCGGCAAGGGCAAGGCGTCCCGCGGCCGCTTCCGGTGAGAGGCCGTATAAAACCACGCCGTCCCCGCCGGAAAAAAAAGCCGCCGGCTGCCGGTATTCGCTCCGGGCGGTACAGGCGGCGAAAAAGACGGCCCAGGCAAGGAATACCGGGAAGAAGACGAGGGGCTTCCAAACATTTAGTTTGGGAACAACCGTAACGATGCCGCGAAAAACAGGGAACCCGCTCATAGAAGCCAATTATACCGTGCGATTACATCGCAACGATAGCCCGCGCTATAAGCTGGGCCAGCACATACTTCCGTTCCATCGTGGTTTCGGAACCGCTGTTGAGGAACGTTTCAAGCTGGGCCGGAAAAGATTCGGGCAGCACGGGAAGTTCCCGGGCTTGGTTGTAGTAGGCCCGGTGGGAAGGTTCAAACCGGTGGTTCAGGCAAAACAACGTGAGGCACGCGTACTTTATGAAGGACGCGGAAGAAATAAGATAGTAGAAATCGTCTTCCTGGATCAATGCGGCCCCAAGATCGCTTAAAAAATGCTCCATTTTCGACTGGTTGGCTTCCCGCAGGCGGGACCAGAATTCGTCTTCCGGGCAGGAGAGCCGGCTTTGTATCGTGGTAATCCATCCGGAACGGCTGAAAAGAATCTTCCCCTCGGCAAGGCGGTAGAACCCGTAGGTCCCCGAATCTTTGATGAGCCACATGGATTCCCGTTTAACATCTAAAAAAGAAACCAGTTCCTCTATTTGCCCGATAGTTTTATACTCGATCCGGACCGGCAAATCCCCCGCCAGAAACCGGTCTTTTTTCTCCTGGTTCGAAGTTTCAAAGGCTGATATATCATTCCCATACAAGTGTTCCCGGTCTTTCGGCGGCGGGATGACTCCCCCATAGAATACATCCAAAATCAGGGCAAAATAGGGGTCCAGCGTATCGGGCAGAGCCGCCTCGTTTAAGATGACGCACTCTACTCCCGGCCATTGGGAGAGTATCGGTACAAGACGATCCACTAGGACCTGGGTTTTATATTTCATAACGCCTCCTTCCAAAATAAATTACGCGCGGTCCGCTCGGAAACGGCGCGGCCCGCCGGCCGCGCCGTCTGAATTTTTCAGTCCCAGCCCCCGCAAACTGCTTTGTTATCGGAAAAAAAGAGGGTTTCACTTGAGAAGAATTTTGACGCCCAGCAAAGGCCTTCGCGCCTAATGGCGAAACTTCTCGGTGCGCTCTATTCTCCTCACCGCTCTCCTCCTCCGCAACGGGTGCCGGCGGGTTGCTTAGACCAAACGGCAGGAATGAGGTCCGCAGATTAAACGGATTACCACAGATTTTTCGTATCAAAGGTGTTCATAATCTGTGAAAATCAGCCTAATCTGCGGACCGTAGACTACTGGCGTTTTCGGCTTTTTTAGGAGTATAACATAAACATGAAGCCGGTCCATCGAACTGAAGGCGAAGCTCCGGTAGGTTGCTCAGACTAAACGGCAGGAATGAGGCCCGCAGATTAAACGGATTACCACAGATTTTTCGTATCAAGGGTGTTCGTAATCCGTGAAAATCAGCGTAATCTGCGGACATTGGTATCATGTATTTTGAGCGTTTAGTCTAAGCAAACTCCTAGACCAGCCGCACGGGAGTATCCTGATGAGTGAATTAAGAGCGGGTTACCCGGGAATGACGCGAAAGATAACGGTTTGTTTTAAGGCGGTCCCGGAATTTGAACAGGTGGTTGACGCCGATTGGGATCATTTCAGCTGTAACGCGGATTGGGGCTATGTGAAACGGGTCTTTGGGTGCTTTGACGAAAGCGCCCTGGAAACGGCCCTGCGGCTGCGTTCCGCCTGGGAAGCGGCGGGAGTAAAGGCCGAATGTACGGCCCTCACCGCCGGCCCCCTGCCTCCCTCCCTCTGCACGGCCCTTTTCGCCGCCGGGTTTGACCAGGTGCTGGAGCTTTCCGGGGATTCCGGGGCCGGCGGCTTAGAATTCCGGCCCCGGTATACCGCGGCGCTTTTGGGGGGCTGTCTGAGGGCCGGCGGCTTTGACCTGATCCTCGCGGGCCGCCAGACGGGATACGCCGATACCGGCACGGTCCCCCTGCTGCTGGCGGAAGCCCTGGGGGTTCCGGTGGTAACCGGGGTTGAGGAGCTCGCCCCCTGCGCCGGAGGCGTCGAAGCCTTGCGGTCGGACAACGGGGGCCGGGAGCGGCTGCGGGTCCGGCTGCCCGTTGTGGCGGTGCTGGGGAACAGCCCCGTGTCGGCGCTGCGGGCGGCAACGTTACGCGACCGGATGGCGGCGTCCAAACGGAGCGCCGAAGGGCTGATCCTTCCCGTTCCCGGCGAGGACGACGGGGAACGCCGCGCCGCCGGGACGCTCCGGGTCAGCCGGGAAAAACGGCGGGGGGTCTGCCGCTTCCTCCCCGGCGGCGGCGGGCTGGCTCAGAGCGTCGCCGGGATACGGGAGGACTATCTGGGGAGGCGGGAACCGTGACCATAGCCATCGTTCTGCCCCATAGGGCGAACCCCGCCGCGCCCCTCCTCCGGGACTTCTTTGCCCCCCTCCGGGAAGCGGGGGGCCGCCTTGAGTTGTGGTTGTCCGGGCCGCCCGCCGGGCCTCCAGCCCTCCCGGAACCGGATCCGGTATGCTTCGACGGGCTGGGCGGTCCGTGGAATATCCTCACCGCCGGGGACCGCCTCCGGCGGCTGGAACGGCTTTGGGTGGAACGCCGCCCGGACCTTATCGCCCTGCCCGGAACCCCAGCCGGTCATGAATTGGCGGCGCGCCTCAGCGCCCGGCTCAACTGCGGGTGTTTCCCGGAAACCAGGGTCCTCATCCGGGACGGGAAACGGCTGTTCGCCCGCAGGAAGGTCTGCGGTTCAAATCTTGACGGGGATGCGGAAATCACGGATTTTCCGGCAATCCTGACCGTTGCCGGGAAAAGGGCCGCGCCCGGCGGAGGCTCACCCGAAGTCCTGCCCCCGGAACCCGCCGGGCTGCCGGCCTTGCCGGTCCTGCCGGAATGGATTTTGGAATACGAGCGGGCCGAATCCTTTCCCGCCAACCCCCTGGAAACAGCGCCCCTGATCTTCGTCGCCGGACGGGGGGTGGGAAGCAAAGCCGCCTGCGACCGGCTGCGCCGCGTTGCCGGGCGGTTCGGCGCACCCCTGGGGTTCAGCCGCCCGGCGGCCCTTAACGGCTGGGGGGAGATCGCCGGGATCATCGGGCAGTCGGGGGTCCGCGCCGGCGCGGAAGTCTGCGTTGCCGTGGGGGTGTCCGGGGCTGCGGCGTTCATGGCGGGGATTGAGTCTGCGTCCACGCTAATAGCGGTGAACCCAGACAAGAACGCTCCCATTTTTCAGTACGCCGATGTGGGAATCGCCGCCGGCGCGGAAGAGTTCATCGCCGCCCTTGAGGCGGAAACAGAGAAGCCCCAAGGGAACCAGCACTAATATGGAAGAATTCATCCCGGCCCATCCCGGTTATCATAGTTATTTTCACGACGAGTCCCGTTTGAGCGGCGCGGCTGAGTACATCGCCTTCCCCGAAACCGCCGCCGAAGCCGCCGCCGCCATACTCCGCGCCGCCGGGGAACGGCTGCCGATTACCATCCAGGGGGCGCGTACCGGCATCGCCGGCGGGGCCGTTCCCCAGGGGGGGCTTATCCTCTCCACAGAACGAATGAACCGCCCGCTGGGGTTCTCCGCCGGCGGCGTTCCGGCTCTGCGGGTCCAGGCGGGGATGAGTTTTGACGCCCTGGGGAGCTTCCTCAACCGGAGCCGTCCCCCGGAGGACTGGGACGCGGAAGGCAAAGCCGCGTTCCGGGAATTTCCGCGGAACCTGCGCTTCCCCCCGAACCCCACCGAACCTTCGGCAACTCTGGGGGGCGCTTTCGGTTGCAACGCCCAGGGGCCCAATTTTCTGCGCTGGGACGCGGCGGGGGATCATGTGCGGAGCCTCGTCTGGATTACCCCCCAGGGGGAGGTGTGGAACATTGATCGGGGCCGGTACCGCTTTGACGAAGCCGGATGTCCCCTTCCCGATGGGGGCCGCCTGTCTTACGCCGCTATCCTTCCCGCCGGGGGAAGCCGCTTCCTGCATCCCCGGCCCGGGCTCGACCTCGTCGATTTCCTGGCGGGCAGCGAGGGGCGCGCCGGTTTTGCGGCGGAACTCACCCTGTCCCTCCAGCCCGCACCCGCCGCTTCCTGGGGAGTGGTTTATTTCTTTGAGTACGAAGAGTCCGCTCTTGATTTCGCCGGATCCCTTCGGGAATGGCGGAACCGGGCCTCCGGCGTGGAAGCCCTCTCCACCCTGGAGTATTACGACCGGTCGTCCCTGGAACTGGTGCGGCGCCTGGCCCCTCAAAGCGCGGCTCTGCGGCGGCTCCCTCCCCTGGATCCGTCCATGGCCGCGGCTGTCCAGGTTGAGCTTGAAGGGGATGATGATGAGGCCCTGGAATCCCTGCTGATGGAGCAACTGGCCGTGTTTCTGGCCGCCGGGGGCAGGGAGGAGGATACCTGGGCGGCGGCAAGCCCGGCGGAACTGGAAAAATTCCGCCTCCTCCGCCACGCCGTGCCGGAGCTTGTCAATACCGAAATAGACCGAATCCGGCGGGAACTGCCCGAACTGCGCAAAACCGCCGCGGATTACCAGGTTCCCCCGGAAACCGCGGCGGATTACTGCAAAACCTGCCGCCGGGACCTGGAGGAAGCAGGGCTGCGGGGTCTTATTTTTGGCCATATAGCCGGAGGACGGCTCCATATAAACCTTCTCCCCGGCAATGGGGAGGAACTCCGCCGCGGCCGGGGCCTTCTGGATCGCTGGGCGGCTCTGGCGGTGCAATCAGGCGGTCTTCTGGCGGCGGAGAACGGGATCGGCAGGCTTAAACAGGGTCTCCTGGCTCGGCATCTTTCCCTGGAACGCCGGGAGCAGATCAGCGGCGTCCTCCGCGCTCTGGACCCTTGGGCGGTTCTGGGCGGGCTTGACTTTGCTGGGGATTAGGATGCGGATAGGCGTGTGCGTCAAGCAGGTTCCCGCTGGGAGCGCCCGGATGGACGGCGAAACCGGCCTCCTCATCAGGGATTCCGTCGGCGGGACCCTCAATCCCTACGATCTTTTTGCCCTGGAAGCGGCGTTGCAAGCGGCGCAGGGAGCGGCGCAGCAAGCGGCGCAAACAGCGGACGAAGCGATCCGGGCCGGTTCCGCCGCAACGCGCCGCGCCGGGGGCCGGGGGGAAGTCTTCGCCATCACTATGGGGCCTCCCCCGGCGGAACAGGCGCTCCGGGAAGCCCTGGCGCTGGGGGCGGACGCGGCCGTCCTGTTGAGCGATCCCGCCTTCTCCGGGGCGGATGTGGCCGCCACCTCCCGCGCTCTGGCGGAGGGCGTCAGGAAGTACGGCGTACCGGACCTAATCTTCTGCGGACGGCAGACCACCGACGGGGATACGGCCCAACTCCCCTTTGCCCTGGCCGCCCGGCTGGGCCTCCCCGTGGTAGGCTGGGTCACGGGAATTGAGTATTTCCGGGAGGACGGCTATTCGGTCGTGCAGGAACTATCCGGGGGGGCGGCCCGGGTCCGGGGCGCGTACCCCGCGCTTTTCGCCGTTGGCCGGGAAGCCGTTCAGCCCCGCCCGCCCAGCCTGACCCGGCGGCTTG
>JAIRSS010000061.1 GCA_031255315.1 Spirochaetaceae bacterium | reverse complement strand
GTATCTCCTGAAAACTACCACCCCGTTATGCCCCCCGAATCCCATGGAACCCGAAGCGGCGGCGTTGATCTCCCCATACTGGACGACGTTGGGTACATAGTCCAGATCGCAGGCGGGATCAGGGGTGTCCAGGTTGATGGTGGGCGGGAAAAAGCCGTTCTGAATGGCCAGGATACAGGCGACAGCTTCTATGCCGCCGCCCCCGGCTATGCAGTGGCCGGTCATGCTCTTGGTACTGGAAATCTTCAATTTATAGGCGTGAGGGCCAAAGGCGTCTTTTATCATTCGGGTCTCGGTGGGATCGTTGATCTCCGTAGATGTCCCGTGGGCGTTGTAGTATTGAATATCTTCAGCTTTCAGCCCCGCATCGGTCAGGGCCAACTTGATAGCCCGCGCCCCCCCGTGCCCGGAGGGTTCAGGCGAGGTGATATGGTAGGCGTCGGCGCTGCCGCCGTATCCGGCTAATTCCGCCAGAATGTCCGCTCCCCGGGCCTTCGCGTGTTCTTCGCTTTCCAGGACCAGAACGCCCGCGCCTTCGCCCAGGACAAAGCCGTCCCGGTCCGCGTCAAAGGGACGGCTTGCCTTTTCCGGATCGTTGTTATGTTTGGTGGACAGGGCCTTGAGCATGTTGAAGCCGCCCACGGCAAAGGGAACGATGCAGGCTTCGGTTCCCCCGGCGATCATCACATCGCAGCGGCCCGCGCGAATCATATCCAGGGCCTGCCCCAGGGCGTCGGTGCCGGAAGCACAGGCGGTTACCTGCGTATAGGCCGGGCCTTTGATCCCGAAGATCATGGAGACATTACCCGCCGCCTCGTTAGGTATCATCATGGGCACCGTGAGGGGAAGCATCCGTTTGGGGCCGAGATCAAAGAGTTTTTTGAAGGACTCGGTAACTACCTCAAAGCCCCCGATGCCGTTGCCCAGGACGATGCCGGTCATGGCGGGATCGCAGGTAATCCGCCGCTTTACCCCTTCGCCGGTCTCGACATCCGCCAAAAGCCCCGCCTGTTCCAGGGCCTGCCGCGCCGCGGCCACGGCAAACTGACTGAACCGGCACATCTTCCGGGCGTCTTTCTTATCCATCCAGTCGGAAGGGTTGAAGTTTTTGACCTCCCCGGCGATTTGGGAATCAAACCCCTCCGGATCGAACCGGGTGATCCGCCCTATGCCGTTTTTCCCCGCAATAAGGGCGTCTTTAAATTCCGCCGCTGAATTTCCTATGGGGCTCAATATCCCCATACCGGTTACGACTACCTTTTTCTTCATAGCGCAAAATCTCCTTGCATGTTCTCCTTCCAACACACCTTTGCAACAGGCCGCTAGATAAACATCCCGCCGTCCACGCTCAGAACCTGGCCGGTAATGTACGACGCTCCATCGGAAGCCAGGAACAACGCCGCCTCCGCCACATCCTCCGGCGTTCCCGCCCGTTTCAGGGGAATCACCGTCATCATCTTCGCTTGAGCATCTTCACTCATGGCGCTCGTCATGTCCGACGTGATAAACCCCGGCGCGAGGGCGTTGACCCGCACGCCCCGTCCGGCGGTTTCCCGGGCCAGGCTCTTGGTCAGCCCGATAAGCCCCGCCTTGCTGGCCGCGTAGTTCGCCTGCCCGCCATTCCCGTGAACGCCGACCACGCTGGACATATTGATAATGACGCCGCGCCGCCGGCTTATCATATTCCGGCCAACCACCCGGGCCGTCAAAAACGCGGCGGTCAGGTTTACGTCCAGGACCTTCTGGAAATCCTCCAGGGTCATTCTGAACGAAAGATTGTCACGGGTAATCCCCGCGTTATTCACCAGGATGTCAAACCCGTCCGCTTCTTTAACCGCCCCCTCAATGACGCTTTCCACGCCGGCTGTATTACCCAGGTCCGCTGTAATCCAGTGGAATTTCCCGCCCGCCCGGCCCACCCGGTCCGCCAGATCCTCCGGCTCCCTGGTTCCCAGGCCCCAGACCTCCGCGCCCTCGGCGATAAACCGCTCCGCAACAGCTCTCCCGATTCCCCGGGAAGCCCCGGTAATCAGCGCTTTTTTATCGATTAACCGCATAATCCCTCCATAAAGTATAGTCGAAGCGGGGTGAGTTGCAGACACGCTCCACAACCCCGGCCCTATGACCGGCCCGCGCCCCGCAACGCCTCAAGCTCTTCACGACTGCCCGCCGCGTAACAAGGAATGCCGCTCCCCACGTCCCGCCAAAGCCCCTGAAGAACCTTGCCGGGGCCGGTTTCCAGAACCGCCTCAATATCACCCCGATCCGCAATAGCCGCTTCTTCGACGGTCCACCGGACCGGCTCGGTGATCTGCCGCGCGGCCAGAGCCTTAGCCTCCGCCCCGGACTCTACGAGACCTCCGGAAACATTGGAATAACAGGGGATAACCGGATCTTTGAAGACCGCCGCCTCCAGGACCGGGGCAAACGCCCGCGCCGCTTCCTTCATGAGGGGGGAATGGAACGGCCCGGCCACCGCCAGAGGAAGGACGCGCCGCGCTCCGGCCTCCTTGAATTTGCCGGCGGCCAGTTCCAGGGCGGCGGCAAGACCGGAAACGACTGTTTGCTTGGGGGAATTGAAGTTGGCCGCATAAAGCCCCGCTATGTTCCATTCGGCGATACGGGCCTCCACCTCGTCCGGCGGCAGGCCGATAACGGCGAGCATACAGGGAGCCCCTCGCCCCTCCCCGGCATCCGGGCAAAGTGCATCCACGGCATCCTGCATGGCCCGGCCCCGGGCCTTCACCAGCCGGAAGCAGTCTTCCGCCGTGATGACCCCGGCGCAGACCAGGGCGGCGTATTCTCCCAGGCTGAAACCCGCGCAAAGCCGGGGAAGGACGCCCCGTTCTTCCAGCCAGGCGGCGGCGGCCAGGTTTACCAGCGTAATAGCCGGCTGGGAAACATCGCTCCGTTTGAGGGTTTCCCCGTCCGAATCCCGGATAAGGGCCTCCATGTCCCGCCCCATGACATCCGAAGCAAGGGTAAAGAGGTCCCGCGCTTTGCGCGAATCCATGAGGTCCAGCCCCATGCCCGGATACTGGGCGCCCTGGCCGGGAAAGAGAAACGCGGCGCGGTTTACCATACGATTAGGCTCCCCCCATAGGCCAAGCCCGCGCCGAACCCGACGATTAACAGCAGGTCTCCCCGGCGAAGCCCGCCGCTCCGGTTGAGTTCGTCCAGGGCTATGGGGATAGACGCAGCGGACGTATTGGCGTAATCTTCAATATTCATAAAAAATTTTTCTTCCGGTATACCCAGCCGTTTTGCCGCAGCCTGAATGATCCGGGCGTTAGCCTGGTGCGGCACGATCCGGTCTACCGCGTCAATAGTAAGATTCTCTTCTGATAAAAGCTGTTCAAGGATTTCGCATACTTTTTTTACGGCGAAGTTGTATACCGCCCGTCCGTCCATCTCTAAATGGGGCGTCGTATCCAGGGTATCGCCGGCACGGTAGGCGTTCCGGGACCCGCCTTTGCGGACAATGAGGTTTTCAGCCCCGGCGCCGTCTGAACCCAGAATGGTTTTGATGAGGCCCCGCTTTCCCGGGCCTTCGCGGGGGGCGCTGGTTTTTTCAATAAAGAAGGCCCCGGCGCCGTCTCCGAACAGAATACAGCTTGACCGGTCGTTCCAGTCCACAAACAGGGAAAGAGTCTCCGCCCCAATGACCAAAGCCCGTTTCCGCCCGCCCTGTAGTTCAAGGAGGCCCGCGGCGGTTTCAAGACTGTAGACAAAACCGCTGCACCCAACGCCAATATCCATCGCTCCCGCGTGGGAGGCCCCCAGCTTGTCCTGGATTATGCAGGCGGTGGCGGGGCAAACCTGGTAATCAGGAGTGGAGGTCCCCAGGATGATGAGGTCCAGCGTTCCGGCCAGGTCCTCCACCGAGGTCTCCTGAACCAGCCGTTCCTCAACAGCCTGGTTCAGGGCGTTCCGGGCCGCATCCAGGGCTAAATCGCTTACCGCGATTCCGTCGTCCACGATATGCCTGGCGCCTATCCCCGTGTGGGATCGTATCCACTCGTCGCTGGTATCCAGCCTTTCAGCCAGATCGTCATTAGTCACCCGGCGGGGCGGCACGGCCCGGCCAGTGGCGATAATCTCTATAGCCATACTTCACCTTAAAATGACAAAATATTCAAACTTGTCATTCTAAATATACTATAGAACATATTTTTTTTCAACTGAGGCTGGTCCAAAACCACGCGCGTTACCGCACAGTCAATTAGTTTTGGAACAGCCCCATCGGTCTGTTTTATGTGTTCAGCCCGCTTCCCGTTTAAAAGGATTGAAGCTGATCCCCACATCGTAGGCGTCTATGCCTTCGGCTTTTTTGAGTTTTCCAACCGCCAGGTAGGTGGCCGGCGTCATGATACCTTCAACGGCGCACTTGAAGAGGTAGTTGGTAAGAACCAGGCTCAAAAAAAGTTCCCAGCCGAACACGCCGGTGAGGCTTGCGATGAATACAAAGACCAGGCTGTCCAGGAATTCGCCCACCAGGGTGCTGCCAATGGTTCTGATCCAGAGGTGTTTGCCCTTCATCAGGACCTTTATGCGGGAGAGTACGGCGGAGTTGGAAAATTCGCCCACCCAATACCCCGCAAGACTAGCCAGCACGAGGCCGCCCGAACTCATACCGCCCAGAATGGCGTCGTAGGCTGCGGAACCGGCGTACCCTTCCCAATCCTGGTCCGCCGGCAGGACGCGCAAAAGGAGGAAGACGAGGGAGGACAGCGCTAAAGCGATGAAGCCGGTCCAGATGACCCGACGGGAAGCGCGGAACCCATAGACTTCCGTGAGAATGTCCCCGAACACATAGGAGAGGGGGAAGAGAAGGGTGCCCCCATCAAAGGCGAGACGCACCCCGAAAAGGGAAACGCCCAAGTCCACGATTTTCGCGGAGGAAGCTACATTGCTGGTAATGAGGACGGCTACAAAAAACGCCATCACCACATCCAGGTACCGGTACCGCCGGGCCGCGGGGTTTACATGGGCACCGGCTCCAGGAAAAACAGAACGGAAATCAGAGGCAGGCATAGACACTCCTTGTTTTGGTTAGGCGGGTAACGGTGATCGACCGCCGCGGCGCTTTGCAACGGATATTCAGCCGCTGGGAATATCAAGTTAACTATATCCCAAAGATGAGTCCGGCGTATATACGATACTCACCCTCGTGTGCGGGAACCGCTTCCAGACCGGATGCCGGAGGCGGCCTCATTGCTTCTTTCAGAATCGTCCGGCGGCGCGAGAATCTTCCCCTTATACAATTCCTTGGGGCAGATACGGATACCGAGTTTTTTCTCCAGCTTTGCAAGACGCCTGAGTTCATTCTCATCCCCGATGGAAATCATAACGCCCCGGTTTCCGGCGCGTCCGGTGCGTCCGGCGCGGTGGAGGTACGGATCGCCGGTTTCGGGGACATCAAGGGCTATGACATGGGTAACGCCGCTTATGTCCAAGCCCCGGGCCGCAAGATCGCTGGTAACCAGGACGCCCGTCCGTCCCCGGCGAAAGTTCTCCAGCGCCTGTTTCCGCATATTCTTATCCATGTCGCCGTGAAGAGCGTCCGCTGCCAGATGATGATACCGAAGCTGAGACGCGATATTCTCTACCTGCCACGGGCGGGTGGTGAAAACAAGGGCCTTCCGGGGCGCGGCAGCCGCCACTACGGAACGGAGGACGGAAATCTTCCGGCGTTCCTCACTGAAAACGGCCCAGTGTTCTATCGCGCCCCGCAGGGCGTCCAGGTTTCCGGTGTGGATGATTCGGGGCGCGCCGCCCATAAGGGGAATAAGGCGTTCCCGGCTTCCGGCAGGCACGGTAGCGGAGCACGCAACGGTCTGCCTGTGGGGGTTAGCCAGCGAGACAAGTTCCCGCGTACCCGCGAAAAGCTCGTCCGCGGTAAGCCGGTCCCCCTCGTCCAGGACCAGGGCTTCCACGGCCTTGAGCCGGAGCTTCCCCATCCGGGCAAGCTGGAGAAGCCGGCCAGGATTCCCGATGATTACCCGCGGCTTATCCTTCTTCAATGTATCAATTTGCCGTCCCATAGCGGACGCGCCGATAACCAGGCCCGCTTTTAACGGCGCGGTTTTCACCGGCAGACCCCACAGCAGGAAGTCCGCTTCCCCCTTTATCTGGGAACAAAGCTCATAGGTTGGGGCGCAGATAAGCAGCCGGGGCCATCCGGCGCGGCGTTCCCCATCATTCGTATCGTTCTCCGCCGCACCGCCCCCCGGCAGGAACAGGGACTGAAACAAAGGAATAAGGTAGGCAAACGTTTTCCCGGTCCCCGTGGCGGAGCTGAACAGGACGCTCTCTCCCGCGAAAAGAGGGGGAAGCGCCAGCCGCTGAATTTCAGTAGGACCGTCAATGTCCCGCCCGGCAAGACGTTCAATAAAAAAAGGCGCTGTTCCAAGTTCCAAGAAAGAATTCATCTGTGTATCGTATTCCAACCGGTACGCCTTGGGAAGAGGCCCTGCCGGGGAAACGCGGCGGCGCCGGTTATACCGGAGATGATACGGAATGCTGAATAGGTAACATGAGTTCGACGGGAAGAAAACTCATGTTCAATACCGTCATTACGAGCGTACGGCAAATTGCCGGGGTGCACCCGTTGGTCGCAAGCGTGGTATGGTGGGGGCTGGTGAATATTTGCTACGCAAACCTGATGGTTGTGGTATAGGGAGCTTTGCCCCGAAACTCCACAGACGGTGATGCATCTCGGTCTACGGCAAGACTCAATGCCGTCATTGGGAGGCGCGCAGTGCCGAAGCAATCCAGTACGGGGGCTGCCTTGTCTGGATTGTTTCGTCGCTTCGCTCCTCGCAATGACGGCAGGGGCTGTCCCCAATAGGAGCCCATTTTGTCCGCGCCGTCCGGGTGATTTCGTACACCGCCCCGCTTCATTGCCGAAAGCCCTAAAATGCGGTATGTTGTTTTTAGGGGGGATGATTATGATTGCGGTTAAAGGAAAATTTGACGGGATAAGGGTAACACTGGACAGGATTGTTCGGGATGTCCCGGAATGTGACGTTATTGTAACCTTTCTTGATCCATCAGTTC
>JAIRSS010000052.1 GCA_031255315.1 Spirochaetaceae bacterium | reverse complement strand
CGTCATAGCTTGTATTTCCTTCTGGTATATAGATTTATGTCAATTCCTTTATACCATCTAAAAGATCGAAATACAAGCCATTTCGTTTCTCCCCTATTTAAACCGGACAGCAGTGTCGGAACGGATACCGCTAAGATAGGCGGACTGCTGGGTAACGCTTTCGGTGGGGGCGAAGGCCACGGGACTGTCCTGTGGATAGCAGGCGCCAAACAAGCCGTTAATGAAATGGACGATGGCGGGATGGATTGCATCGGTGAGGATGGCCTTGAACATGAGGTCAAACAGGTGCAGTGTTTCCCGGTTTTGTTCCATGACGGGGCTCCTTAGAGGGTGGCGTGGGATGGGGCAAAGGGCTTGATATAGTCCCCGAGGTATCGGACCAGCGTCCGCCGCTATCGTGTACCCACTATACCAAAGATGAACGGAACGCGCTACAGGCAATGGAGGGCATGGACAGCCTGTGTGCTGTCAGCCGGTGATACCCGGCGCAAAAAGCGCCGGTCAAAACGAACCGCCCTCCCCGCCGGGATACCAGGCCATAGCCGCGTAGCCTACAAAGGAGTCGGGAATATCGTCCGCCCCGGAAGAAACGTCTTCCCCGGAGGAACCGCCGCCCAATGCGGCGCGGAACCGGGCGGCGCCTTCAAAGGAGGTTTCCCCGCTATCGACGCTGGTCCCATAGGAGAGAAGCTCCGCCTCGGAAGCGGCCAAAGAATGAGCGTACCCCATACAGGCGAGGACCGCCCCTGCGGAACAAGAGGACCGGTCTACCTCGGCCCGGCGGAGGGTCTCGATTTCATCACCGGACATCACCGCCTGTATGAAGGCGGCGTCGTTTACGGTTTTCATCCATTCAAGGGCTTTCCGCCCCGTACCCTGGGGGGCATAATCGTAGTTGAGCCCGTAATGCGTTAAATCCGAGGAACCGATGAGGAGGAACCGCCGCTCCAGGGAAGCGCCGATTCCCGTGATGATCTTTCCTACCGCATACGATTGAATTTCCGCCCCAAGACGCATCCAAATCAGACGGGAACGGGGGAAATAGAACTTTACCATAGGCAGTAAGACCTCTACGGTGTTGTCGAAATACCGATCCGGCTTGCCGCCTAACTCTTTCCAGATTCTATCTCTGAATTCCTGGTCTATTTCAAGACTCCCCAAAGGGGTAACAACGCCGTCTTCTTCGGCAAAAAGAGGCGGCGTCCCGGCGGAAAGATGCCCGCCTATGACGATCACCGTATCAACGCCGGTTTTCAGAACTTGAAACGCCCTGGATGCAATACAGCCCGAATAATGCCATCCCGCGTGAGGGGCAATAACGGCAACCGCGCCTTTAGGATTTTGTTCAGGGGAACGTTGTTCCAGAGAACATTGTTCCAAAAACCGCCGCGCCTTTTCAGCGGAATGAGGATACCAGCCGGCGGAAAGGATCTGCTTTCTTAAATTCATATCAATTCCTCTATACTATCCTAGCACGAATTTCAAAAAATGTATATAATTTTTCCATGAGGAAAAGGAATTCATCTGTTATCACGTTAATAATCGCTTTTCTTTGTATTGCCGTTTATGCTGTGGCCCTTGCCGCCGGGGCATACCGTTTTGTCGTTAATATAATCGATCGCCAGATAGTTGCGGAACGGGAATTCTACGATCTGGCGGATACCGCCTCGGCTGCGGGCGTTCTGGGTTTTATGGACGTTCCTTTCCAGGAAACGATCCAGGACAGCCTTACACGGTCCCAAACCCTTGAAGGCGTTATCATTTCCGGTCCGTCAGGGGAATACGCCTTTGAGCGGGAACGGGGCGCGATTATCCGATGGGAGGGGGATTCCCCCCGGTTTGTGAAGCGGTTCGGCGTTTCCTCCACATCGGCCGTCCCCCTGCGTATCAACGGCCTTAGGAACGTGAACATCAGCGCTGGTTTTCATTCGCTTGATTACGATTATGGCATTACCATCCTAAAACATTCTCTCATAATTATCCTGGCCGCCCTTGCAACGGCGTTCCTCACCTTCCTCATAGAATCCGTCCTGGTAAAGGACCCGGTTCCGGTCTCAGCGGGAAGACGACGCAGGCGCGGGAATACCCGGCTGTCCCGGCATGACGATGAAGAAGCGGAGGAAACCGCCTTTGAACCCGCCGGAAGCGAGGTAAAAAGACCGGAGGCTGGCTTCCAGGAAAACCCGGATTTTGCCGGTTTTGATCCGGACCTGGATTTTATGGGCGATTCGGTGGAGCCTGCCGGGAATATTGACATTCCGGAGTGGGATCTTTCCCCTGAAGCCGCCGACCTGAATGAGCCTGAACTTCCGGATTCCGGAGAAACAGAAGCCGCCGATCTCCCCGAACTTCCTCATGGGCTTTACGATCCAGAGAGCAATCTTGGCTGGGAAGAATACACGAACGACCGGCTTGAGTCGGAACTGCACCGTTGCGCTTCCTTCGAGCAGGACCTGACCGTGATGGTGGCGGCTTTTACCGGGAACCCCGAATTAACACGCGAACAATACAAGCAGTTTGCCGATATGGCGATACGTTTTTTCAATCTTCAGGATCTTCTCTTTGAAAAAGGGACGCAAGGCATTACCGTCATCCTGCCCGATATGGACCTGGATGAAGGATTCACTAAGGCCGAGGATTTCCTCAATTACCTCTTACCGGCCTTCCCCGATGTTTCAGATTTCCACATCGGGGTCAGCGCCCGGACCGGCCGGCTGGTGGATGCCAACCGGCTGTACTTTGAAGCAACGGAAGCCCTGAACAAAGCCCAGGATGACCCGGCGTCGCCCATCATCGCCTTTAAGAGCGACCCCGATAAATACCAGGCCTTTCTCCGTTCCCGAAAAGCCTGACAGCCTCCTGGTTAGGGCTCTTCCTGTTTTCTAAAGGAGGCGGCGTCCCGGAACAGGCGGTTGACCGTCCATTCGGCAAGGGTGTAGACGTAGGGGGAACCCGATACCGTAACGATGCGTTTCCCGGCGCCTTCCTCGGCGGAGGGAAGAGCGGCTCCCAGCCTGATGGTGCGGGTTGCCCCGTCCCCCAGTTCAAGATGTATTCTTCCCTCGGTGAACACAGGATCCTCAGCGGTAACTGCGGCGGCAAAGCCGTCTCCTTCGGCGTCAAGAATTGCCCTGATATAGGGGTCTATCTGGGAACTGTCAAGAGCGTCTGCCGCTACCCCTTCCACCGTCCAACCGGAACCGCTCCTGGTGATGACAAGGGAAGCGGATGGAAGGTCTTCCCCGCTGGTTTCCCCCTCAGGCGGCGGAGATACGGCCGTAACCCGCTGCACGGAGTCCAGCGACAGAGCGCCGGCCCCGTCCTGCGGGAAAAGCCTGAGATTGTACCACGGGGAGGGGGAGGGTGAAAGATAGACGCTAAAGAGGTCTTCCCCTGATCGGACTTCATTTTGGCCGTTTTTCCTCAGATACACTTCCCTGCCCGTCGCGTCTCCGCCGCCCACCAGGAGATCGAGCAGAGGGGCCGCTCCCGGCCCGCCCCGGACCACGATGCGGGAGGCGTTCCCGCCAAGCCCCAGGCGCTCGTGGGATGAGGCGGCGCTGCCCCGCACGGGGTACGCGCCGCGTCTGGAAAGAAGCCGGAGAAGGTCATCGACCCGTCCTTGCTTGGCGGGGTATTCCGCGCCTTCGGTTTCCACATACCAGACGGCGTTCTGCCTGACCAGCGTAAGAGTTTCGCGTTCCCCGGAAATTTCGATCCGGTCCGCGTGGTCCGTCCATTTCGGTTCCAGCCAGGTATACGCGGCGTTCCGGGAATTGAGCCGTTCCGGCGTCAGAATAAGGGTCCCGGCGTAGAGCAGTCCAAGAACCGCCGCCGCCGCCGATAAAATCAAAACGTGTTTTTTATACGTCATCGTTTGCCCTCCCCGTGGTTGCTGATGCGTCTTCCTTAACGGCCCGGCGCCGTCTTACGGCGATGAGAAGCCCCGCGGCGATTACCGTCAGCGGGACGACGACTACGTTCAAGGCCCGGGCAAAGGACATGGCGGCGATACGCTTTTCAGGATCGACTATCTTTTCAAGCCGTCCGGTCAGGACGCTGCGGTTCCTGATGCCGATGATGTCGTCATCGTTGCAGAGCCAGTCCGCAGCTTTAATGAGAAACGTCAAGTTCGGCTGGTAATTCCGGGTAAACATGAGAGAAGCTATGTCCGTGTCCCCGATAACGACAATACGGGCGTCCTCAGCCGCCCCCGCGGGCTCCGGCAGTTCTTCGCTGCTCCCTTCCCGGACAGGCTTATCCTTATCTGCAAACCAGGAGGGGAATTTCCCCGCAAGGGCCGCAGCCAGGACCTTCGCGCCCTGGGTTTCCTCCATTTCCTGCATAAAAGCAAAACTCATATCAGGATTGACCTGAAAATCTTTGGTTTGCAGCCAGGCTTCGGGAGTGCTGGTAAAGAGAACCGTTCCCTCAATACCCGCCGGCGGATTGAGTTCCACCGGGCTGGACCAAAACAGGTCCGCTCCGGCAAAGCCCGAACTTATGGGGTGTTCGCTGTTGCCGTTTTGTCCGGTAATTCCAATCCAGTGGGGGTAGCGGACCATACGGTATTCCACAAAACCGCCCTGGCCCCCGGTCTGATAGGACAAGGTTTGAGCCGTGCGATCCAAGACCAGGGCCGGCTTAACCTGAGCGCCGTAAGATGCGACCATAGCCAAAAGACCCCGGTCGTTCAATTCCCTGACGGTGATATTGCCCGTCCGGGTATCCACATACACCCCTTCCAGGGCGAAGAGGACCTTCCCTCCTCCCTGAACGTACCGGTCTATACGGTACAAGGCCCAGTCATCCATATCCTCCATGCCGCCAAGCACAAAGAGAGCCGGCAGGGTATCGGCGATTTCTTCTCCCGCGCCTATGACCCGTACCCGGAACCCCGCCTGGGCAAAGGCCCGGTCGAGGTACTGGTAATCGTTTGGCCACTGTTTCCCCGCGTCTCCAACGACAACCCCCGCTTCCCGTTCCACGCCCCGAACCAGAGAACGGATACGGCTGGTCAAATCGTATTCCAGAGTTTCCAGGGAAAACACCACGGGAAGCACTTCGGTCCTATCCAGGTATTCGATAAGAATCCCTGTGTAGACCGTGGCGAAACCCGCTTCGTCCCGCTCCACAATCTCGATCTGCTGGCCTTGTATACCCAGGCGTTCCACTTCCTCCTCCAGGTTGGCCTTAACCGGATCCCGTACGGTAAGGCGTATGCGCCCCCGGGAATAGGCGGCGTATTCCCTGAGCAGGTCGGTAATCTCTCCGGGAAGCGGGACCACCGAAGCCAGGCGGTCCGACACGTAGTAGGTTATGCGAACCTGATCGGGAATCTCGTTGTACAGGTTCCGGGACGCCGGCGAAATGGTATACGCCTTGTTTTTCGTCAAATCCAGGCGGAACCAGAGCCGCTGACTGTTGAGCAGGGCCAGCGCCAGGACCGTAATAGAAAGGATGGTTACTACATTTGTTTGCCGTTTCGTCATCTCTTACCTCCATTTCCTAAACAGCAGGACCCTGGTGTTCAAATACAAAAACAGGACTGTCGTAAGGATGAAATACGCCAAATCACGGGTATCAATAAGGCCCTTGGAAAAACTTTCAAAGTGAAAGGCCAAGGAGACGGCGTTGATGATTTCCGCCGCCAGGGGGGGCAGGTTCAAGCCCAGGGTAAACTGATTCATCAGCATCACCAGGAGCAGCACCGCCGCGCTTCCCAGGAAGGCGCCCGCCTGGTTTTTGGACAGCGTCGAGAGGAGATGCCCCAATGCGGCCGCCGAAGCTCCCAGGAGGAAGGCCCCCAGGTACTCGGAGGCAATGACCCCGCCGTCAAAATCCCCCAGAAGAAGGAGGCTCAACGGCACGGGAAGGGTCAGGACCAGGAGGATGGCGATCAGCGTCAGGGAAGAAAGAAATTTCCCCAGGGTCAGATCCCATTCGGAAAAAGGCATGGTAAGGAGTATCTCCGCGCTGCCGAGCTTCCGCTCTTCGGCCCAGCTTTTCATGGTGATCACCGGGATAACCAGGATGAACGCCGGGGGAAAGGCCGCAAAAAAAGGCCGCAGGGTCGCCATGTTCCGCATGAAAAACTGCTGAAAGTAAAAGAGCCAGATCGATGTAAACAGCAGGAAAAATACCGCCACTCCATAAAACACCGGAGAATTGAGCTGAGAATAAAGCTCTTTTTTGGTCAAGGCCAAAATTTTTTTAGGCAATATACTCATTGTCCGCCCCCTGTTTCCTCGGAACGCCGCTTGCCGGTTCGATCCTCACCGGTCAGCTTAACAAAAATATCTTCCAAACTGAGCTTTTTGCGGTTCATCATGAGGATTTTGAGACCCTCGGAAACCGCCCAGTCGAAGATCCCTTCGCCGGAGTCTCCACCGGAAGTTTCGCCGGAATTCCCCAGGAAAAAACCGGCCTTCACGGTCCCGTCTTCCCGTTCTTCGGTTTCAAGACCGGACAATTCCCGCCCCGGAAGATTGAGCCGGGCAAAACGAGCGTCCACGCCGGCCTTGCCGCTTCCTTTGAGAACCAGTTCCCAGGTATCCCCGCCTTTGAGGGTCCCGGCTATCTCTTCAGGTTTTCCCTGCGCGGCGATGCGGCCCTCATTGATGATGAGCACCTGAGAACAGACCGCCTCCACTTCCTGAAGAATGTGGGTAGAAAGAATCACCGTCTTTCGTTTACCCAAACTCTTGATGAGAAACCGAATTTCGATAATCTGGTTGGGGTCAAGCCCGGTAGTAGGCTCGTCAAGGATAAGAATGGGCGGATCATGGATAATGGCCTGGGCAAGCCCCACCCGCTGTTTATACCCTTTGGACAGGGTTTCAATCCGCTTGGCCCGTACCTGCTCAAGCCCGCAGGATGAAACCGCGGTTTCTATAGCCCGCTTCCGTTCATTAACAGGAATAAGCCGCCCTTCGGCGATAAAACCCAGATATTCCCGCACCGTGAGATCCCCATAGAGGGGTACGCTTTCCGGCAGGTAGCCGATCCGCTTCTTCACTTCCACCGGTTCATCCTGGACAGAAACGCCGTCTATCAGCGCCGTCCCCTCGGAAGGAAAATGATAACCGGTCAGTATTTTCATAATGGTTGTCTTCCCGGCTCCGTTAGGCCCCAGGAAGCCCAGAACCTGATCCTTCCCAAGGGTAAACGAAACGTCCTTTACCGCCTCAACCGGCCCGTAACGTTTAGTAAGATTATGTACGTCGATCATTCGAATACCACAACTCCCTGAAAATATATACGTAAGCCGCTTCAGCTATGTAATCACATTAGACTCAGATCTACCGGTCCCGGACATACAGTTTTGAAACGGCTTGATAATGAATATATTTAAAAAAGCCCGTTTTAATCAACAACCTCGCCCTGAAGTCGAACCCGCGGTTCGGCGGGGTCTGTTGTTCTCTGGTGATGGTTAGACTCAGGGCTTCATACCCTAATAACGCCCTAAAGTTCTTCCGCGAACTGGTGAGTGGGCTCTTGGGTATGAAACCCTTCGATACGAATCAATAGTAACCTTGCTTGGGGAGCATGATACCTGAATGCCCCGGGCCGCCGCCGCAGTTTTTTGTTTGAGGGTTGCGCTTGACCGGCAGCGCCGGAGGAGCGATACAGACTCCTATCCGTACTATTGTGTTTTTCCGTAAATTATACTAAAAAATAAATGCGGCGTGTGTAGTTTAGACCAGCAATGTGTGCGATTGGCGACATCCACTTGAAATTTC
>JAIRSS010000227.1 GCA_031255315.1 Spirochaetaceae bacterium | reverse complement strand
AAAGATCGACCTTTTTCTGTACAGGGACGGGGAATATACTGATCTAATCGCCCATACCGAAGTCGATTTAAGCAGGGCGGCATGGGAAACCACGATACCGTCCAACGCCTATGGGAAGGTTTATTTTAAACTATACATAGAATACGAAACGGGTTTTTCGTTTACCAAAGCCGCCGGGGAGGCGGATATACCGGTAGCAGGCAAAACCGGCATCGTCCTGAGCGTCACTTTTCCTGAACCGCAGATACAGTCTTTTTCGATTGACGCGGCGGAGAACGGATAGGAAGGCGGTTTGATTTCCCTTTTACAAATCACTATATCCCGATAGAACTCTTCCTCAACGGCAGTTATCGGGGCAGCTATCTTTTAACAGAACAAGTACAGGTCGGAAAAGGCAGGGTGGATATTGATGAAGACGCTGGATTTTTGGTTGAACTTGATTTCTATTATGATGAAGAACCAAAGTTCAAAACAGACATTGTCAGACTTCCCGTAATGATTAAATCGCCGGAAGATCTGCCTGATCCATCAGGCTACGATTTTGTCAAAGACGCAATCAATCAACTGGAAGCGGCAATGTTTGACGAAGATTTTCCCGACAGCGGATACCGGGATTTAATCAACATGAATACCTTTATAGACTATCTGCTTATACAAGATATAGTGTTGAATTATGAACCGCAAGTCCCGGCGAGTGTTTATATGTATAAAGACGCGGGATTGTCAAAAATAAGCATGGGACCGTTGTGGGACTTTGATAATGGATATGGCAGCAATCCTACACCGTTTGCGGGTAGTACTGAGTATAGAATACCATGGCACCCTGCTCGTTTGGGATGGAATGGCGGCGATATATTCTTTCAGCGATTTTTCAAGGATCCCGCGTTCTGTGCTGCATATAAAAACCGTTGGAATGAGGTGTACCCATTGTTGATCACTGTTCCTAATTTTATTGATGAAATGGCCGCTAAATTGAGCAAGTCATACATTCTTGACCAACGGAAATGGGGAAAGGATCATACCGACGCCGTATCTAAACTGAAAACCTGGTGGACGGAGCGGATGGAGTTTTTAAACACCGACACAAACAAGTGAGGCTGTTCCAAAACTAATTGACTGTGCGCTGCCGTTCCCGGCATAGCCGGGGGCACGGTTTTGGAACAGCCTCCCCTTTTACAAAATATCATAACGTATCTGCGGGAAGCCGCAGAGAGCGGGAATGACCGCAAGACTTCGAATCACGGCGTCCGGGCGGACGTTCCGGACAAGGCGGTTGCCCTCCCGGAGACGCAGGGAACGGCCGTCCCCCGCGAAAAGCAGAGTCTTAAAGCCGACAGAGGACGCGGCGTAGATATCGTTAAGCATATCGTTCCCCACGTAGAGAACAGCTTCCGGGCTTATGCCCAGGGTAGAAAGCCGGGCCCCGGCTTTGGCGAAAAGGACCGGAGACGGCTTTGCTTCGCCGGTTTCGTAGGAATAAATCAAAATATCCTGGTCAAACCCCAGACCGGCGGGGGAAGCGCCGAGCAGGGCGTCAAAAAGAAGGGGCGTAAAAAACTGCGCGTTAGAGATAATGCCAAGGACGACGCCCGCCTCTTTGAGGATTCTGATTGTTTCCAGCGCGCCGGGCATGGGGGAAACAGGGTTTACCATAAGTTCATAGCGGAGGGCCAATTCCTCAGCGCTCATGACGAAGCCGCCGGGCGGATGGCCTGCCGGCGCCTTTCGGAGAAAGCCGTCCCAGATTTCCTCAACCCGGACTTCGGGATAGGGGGTCTTCGCAAAAAGCCCCGTATGGATTTTCAACACTTCGGAACGGAAATATTCTTTTAATTCCTCCCCGGTATAGGTTTTTCCAAATTGCAGGGCAAGGCTGTCCAGATTGCCGGGGATATAAGCGCCGCCTGCGCCTATATCCCCGGCTGCGGAACTGAAAAGCGTACCGTATACATCAAAGATAAGCGCCCGGATGCCGGGAACCGGCGCGGACCGCCTGCCGGGATAGACCAACGCCTCATAATCAGGCGGCAGGGGGGGGGCGGGAAGCGGCGGCAGGGGATGCGCGGAATCCCGAATCAAGGCGGTAAAGTCTTCATACATGACTAACCCCAACCAGGGAAAGGCGCAGAGGGTCGAGGTATAATTCAAGAAGCAGCGTCTTTGAGAGCTTGTGAAGTATCGGAGTCTGGAGGACCGTCTGATAGGTGCGCCGTAAAAGGGCGGCGATCCGTTGTTTCCCATAGGCGTCGCGGATCCTCAGGCTGTTTTCCCTGATGAGTTCTTCATCGTTTTGCCAGTCCGCAAGACCTGCAAGGAAGGGGTTAAGCGCCCCGATTTCCCGGTACACCGTATCATTAGAAGCCATAATGCGAATGACGCCGGCCTGTAATTCTTCGTCCAAACGGCCAAAATCAATCATTTGTCCGGTAAAAATCATATCGTCCATCATTCTCATCACATACGCCGGCGGATCTATCCCGAACGCCTCATAAACAGCGGTTATGGCGTATTCCATCTTGTTTTTCAGCACCGGCAGCGCGATGTATTCCATAGGAATATTAATGGATTTGTAAAACGCGGCCTTTTTTTTTGCCGGCGGATCGAATTTGATCCCCTTTTCCTCAAAATCCCTGCACACATAATCAATACGCCGGCCCAGGACAGCCCTGCCCGCCGTCCAGGGTTCAAGGAAAGAGAACCCGAATCCTTCCTTAACCGACGTGGTCAATACCGTCAGAGCGCTGCCGAATACATCGGCGAAACGTTCCCTGGATCCCACTTCAAATTCTACCGGGAGTTCCAGTTCCTTAACGAATTTTACCCAGTTCCGGTAAACAGCCTCATCGTACTCCGAGACCGGCGGCAGGGTAACCGCCACCGTCCTTCCTTTGGGAATGAACAGGGACAAGAGCAGAGCCTCGCCTATATTTTTCCGGCGTATTGCCCGGACCGGGTAGAGATAGCGGTTCCGTTCGAGGCCGCTGGTGGCCGCCACCGGAACTACTTCGTTAGGGATAAGGTGAAGCCCTTCGAGCTTGAGTCCCGCCCGGTGCAGGAAGGAATAGTCCCGGCTGTTGATCACGGCGTAGTGGCAGTTCTCCGGGTAATCCTCCCGGTTAATGTAGACATCGGGCCGGAAGTCTTCGGCGAGATCATGATTTTGTAGTAAAAGACGCAGGCCCCGCTTATTCAGGATATTGAGGGCGGGAAGCAGCGCGGACGTTTTACGGATCAAGGGATTGTGAACATGAACAATATCCGCCGCCCTTCCCCAAACACTCGTCATGGCCGCCAGTATGCTCTC
>JAIRSS010000189.1 GCA_031255315.1 Spirochaetaceae bacterium | reverse complement strand
TGGGGAATTCCCCTCATGCGATCTTAGATTTTTTGTTTTTTACCCGATAATTATTAGGAAGAAAATGAAATGAAGGAAAAAATCGTTACGTTGTTTCTGATTTTTTGTCTCTCCCCGTCGCTGGTTCAGGCTCAGTTTGAAGTTGAACGGCCCTACTGGTTTGTCCTGGAACGGGGAAAGCAGTATTTTCGGGACGGGGCTTACGGCAGCGCTCTCATTGCTTTTGAGGACGCCCGGAACCAGCGGCGGGCTATGTATACCCGCATGGAACAGGATATGATCGCTCTGCTTTCTATTACTGAAGTACGCCGTTTGGGGGATAACCTGGACCTGGTGGAAAGGTATATAGCCGAGCGGGGGCAGATAAACGCCGCCCGGGCATTGGAGGAGCTTTACTACCGGGTTCCCCGGGAAACTTTGGCAAATTCAGCGCGCCGCACCCTGGAAAAGTTTGATCATCTTAAAGCCTACCCGGAGGCGGAATACTGGATAGGGGAAACCTACCGGGCGGAAGGGGAATTGGGTATAGCGCTGAAGCAGTTCCAGAAAGCCTATGAAGAGCGCGAATTTCTTGAATCGCCTGGGCTTGCTGTGGAGTTCCTTTATAAAATCGCGGACATACACCGGCTCAGGCAGGAATATCCCTCAATGGAGCGGAACCTTCTGGAAATTCTTAAACAGGACGCCCTCTGGTCTCAAGATTCTGGTTCCTTTATCCGCTCCGCCATAACCGGGACGGTGGAGAACGACGGCGTTGATCAGTTTTTAACCCTCTACCGGTATAATAATTCCGCAACATTGCGGGCTCACCGGCTTTTAGGCTTCTATTACGGCGCTTCAGGACGGCATAACCGGGCGGCGGAACATCTCATCTTTGCCTTCCTCATTCAAAATTCCATCTTTATTGATGAAATAATACGGTCTCAGTATGACTATACGTTTACTACCTTGAATGTTCTCCTTGACGAAGTAATACGGCGGCCCGCGTTGGCTGTTTATTTTGGGGAAACCGAATACTACAAAATCCTGTATTCCCTTGGGGCGGCTTTTTTTGGGAGCGGGAAACTGAATGCGGCCCGGCAGTTTTGGAATGTCTGTGCCGGGCGGCAGGATGCCGGGGAATGGCGGGTCCGGTCTCAGGCTCAACTTCGGAATCCGTTTGTGGAACAAGCGGTAGAATTACCCTAATTTCCAAGCGGGTGCATTATGAGATAAAACATCGACCGAACGAGTCATTTGCGGATGTAAGGCGAAAACATCAATGGTGCTTGGCGAATGCGGCGGCTGTTCAAGCCTTATGCTGTCGAACTCATGTTAGAAAGCCCTTGCCCCGTGAGGGGTTAAAGGGCGTGTTGCTCCGTATGCCGCTCATGGTTGGATTATTTATACTATAAGTAAAAAAAATGCTGGTGGTTTGTCGCGCTTCGCATGTGAAATCTCAAAAAAGCGGCGGCACGGCGCTTTTTTACTCCGCAAGCGCAGCAGGCTGCCGGCGGGAGACTGTCCCGTTTGCCCTAATTTCACCCCTTCGCCCGATGCTTCGCTCTCTTCGGCGCGTCTTCCCTAAAAGCGGCAAATATAGTATACAGATATGGAGGCTTTCCCAAAACTCCGGTCTTTGGGAAAGCCTCCATAATTCATACAGGCTCCATGATATGGAAAATACTGAAGGATTTTTTATGAGATTTTTTCAACACGGGCGTCCTTTTTATACGGCCGTGCTCGTTTTTCATTGCCGCGCCGTCTTTGCGCCGGAACGGGTAATATATCTTTCACAGCCCGCGGTTTTTCAGCCTGCCGGAGCAGGCTGAAAAACAAGGTTTTTTAGGGGAATTTTTATGGGTAGTGTTGAAAACACGGGTTCAAAATATATTTTGCCAACAGGCGGGCGTTTGGACGCCTCATCCGCGCCGCAGCTTGCGGAAAAGATAGAACATATCGTGCAGACGGATAAAACCGTTAAGCAGCTTGTGATTGATATGTCAAATACAATCTATGTATCCAGTCTGGGACTGCGCGTTCTGATGCAAGGCTTAAAAATAATGAAAAAGGCTGGCGGTAATCTGTCGATACAGAACCTCACCCCCCAAATTCGTCCGGTTTTTGAAATGACGGGACTGATGGAGCTTATGATTCGGGACGAAAAGTTGATTATCCTGCAAACAAACGAAGCTAGAACAAGCGTAACGTTGTCTTTGGCGGGAAAACTTACGAACGAAACGTCCCAGCAATTTGAAACGGAAATAAACAAAATCGCGGACAAGTATGCCGATGTATATTTGGACTGCGCTAATTTGAAGTTTATATATAATGATGGTTTCAAAGCGTTGAGCGCGGCCCGCGACCGTGTATCAAAGAACAAGGACGGGGTTTTGCTGCTGTTGAATGTTCCTGACAACATAAAGCGGTTGCTCGTGGGCGCAAACCTTGAGGAATTGATTTACCGTTCACCGGTGAGTGTAACGGTGGAGCGCGACAAAGCGTTTTTTTTCCTAACCGGCTGCGTAGACGATTTAGCCGTACCCGCGCTGCGCAAACATCTGGAACAAATTCTGGAAAGCAAGAGCGTTAAAGAACTATATTTTTATCCAGGAAGTCTGACTAGTGTATCCAAACAAGCCCTAATAACGTTTGTTGAACTGGGAGAAAAGCTGGTCAAAAACGGGACGGCCATAAAATTAAAGCCTATAAACCCTGACAATGAAAATTTTGAATGAGCCGGCCGCCGCTGCCGGACTGAAGGCGTAGCGTGAGGGCTCTGCGCGGGTAAAGCGGGGGCGCTTCAGGGCGAGGTTGTTGATTGGATTTCCGGGGGACGAGGCGGTGAAAGGGCGGGATAACGGCGTATTACCAGCCCAGCCGTTCCCGCTCCAGGGAGGCCAGAATGAAGGGGCCCACTCCCTTGAAATCGTCGGTTACAATGGGTTCGCTCACATAATACGTATACGAACCGTCCCGATAGGGGGCGCCGCCAAGCCCCGCAACGCTGCATATCCCGCCCAGGTGCAGTTCGCCGCTTGCTTCTTCCTGGGAAAGCATCCTGCTGACAAGGCCGTCATGTCCGGCCAGGGCCGCCGCTTTTACCCGGTCCGCCTCTGAAGCGGGGACATAGCCCTTTCGGAGCATTTTGAACAAAAAGTATACAAACATGGCGGACGCCGAAGCCTCACGATAATTTTTCTCCCGCGCCCCCTGATCGAGAACCTGATACCACAGACCTGATTCCCGATCCTGAACCCCAAGGAGCGGGGCGATAAGCCCCTGGGCAAGGGCGAGAAGTTCCGCCCGGCCTTCCTCAAACGCTTCGATATTGTCCAAAATATCCACCAGGGCCATCCCGTACCAGCCCAGGGCGCGGCCCCAAAAATGAGGGGAACAGCCGGTTTCCCGGTTTGCCCAGCGCTGGGTGCGGGATTCGTCCCAAGCGTGGTACAGGAGGCCGGTTGCCGGGTCCCGCGCCTTTGACGCAAGGAGCGTACACTGGCGAACCACATCGGCGAAATCCTCACGGCGGCCCCCTTCGTATTCCCGAACATACCGGGCATAGAAGGGAGACGCCATGTAAACCCCGTCAAGCCACATTTGGCCGGGGTAGATTAGTTTGTGCCAGAATCCGCCAGACCGTGTCCGGGGCTGGCGGCGGAGCTGATCCCCCAGGGTTTCTATCGCGTTCCGGTATTTTTCTTCTCCGGTCGCCGCGTACAAATCAAACAGCCCCTTACCGGGGTTTATCTGATCCAGGTTGAATTCATCGATCCGGTAGGCGGCGATACCGCCGTCCTCCGAAATTTTTGTATCGTACATGGCTTTGACCCACCGGCGGATCTCCTCCCCCCGCCCGTCGGCGGGAGCGGCGGCGTAGATGCTCTGGAGAACCAGGCCGTGTTCATAATGCCACCGCATATCTTCCGGCCCATAGCGCCGTATTACCGATAACGCCATGCGGAGGGAAAGGGGGGAAGCCGGGTCAATAACCGGAGGAACCATGGTCATTACCGGATATAGTTTCCGGCTTTGGCCGCGTCAATACCAGCCTCATCCCAAGCGGCCCCGCCCAGGCGGTCAAAGTCCGCGACAAAGGCGTTCCAATTTTCACGGGTAAACTGCCGCGCTCCGGTGAGGAATTCCGAAACTCCCTGTTCATAAAAGCGCTTCAAGTCCGCGTTCGGCGCGGGAAGCGCGTCGGCGCCGATATTGGGCGTCCAGGGCCGACTCTGCATATCGAGAAGAACGGTGAGGGCGCTCATGGTTTTGCCCGATGTAGGCGCTTGATACGTAGGATACCGGGCGGCAAGCTCAATCTCCCCGTTGAAATACACCATATTCCGCAGTTGGGTGAGGGGCTGCATCTCCGGGTTGGTAAACCCTTTGGACGGATCGGGAAGGCCGTCAACAACCGGGACGCCCTGAGCATCCCGAGTATAATTCACCCCCTCTTCTCCCCAGCCCAACAGATAGTAGCCTTCATCAGAGGACATCCATTCCAGAAGCCGGGCAATGGCGGGGCCTTTCCCGGCGTCCATCGCGCTGACGGACACCGCATAGATCCGGTACGCCTGGGTATACACCCCAACGGACTGATGACCTTCCGGGCCTTTAGGGGGATCAATGACTATCCATTCGCCGCCGGGGAAGTTTTTGTCAAACGGCGCGTAGTTTGCTTCCGCGGCGAAAGCGGCGTTCTGTTCCCGCATAATGCCGAACCGGCCCTGCTTCCAGGCCGCTCTGAAGTCATCCTTGCCGTAGCTTACCCAGTTCGGATCAATGATTTTTTCATCAATGATCTGTTTGATATACCCCATAGCGTCAAAATACGCGCTTTTGCGGATGTTAAGCCCCGGATCTTCCGCCCGCAGGCTCCAGGTGCCGGCAACGCCGAAAGCGCCCGTAAATGGATCGAACCGGCGGCCCAGGCCTTCCTCAAAGTTATTGATTTCAATAAAAGCCCCGTACCCATAGGTGTCGTTCCGGCCGTTCCCGTCCGGGTCCTGGAAGGTGAACGCCCTCATCACATCAAGGTACTCTTCCGTGGTAACCGGAACGGTCAGGCCGAGCCGGTCCAGCCAGTCTTTGCGGATCAGCATCCCTTCGTTTTTCGCGATAGCGCCCGGAGAGGCAAGGCCGTAAGATTTACCGTTAACGGTGGTGAACCCCCGGCTGTCGCTGTCGTACTGCACCCGGGTTCTGCCGGGCATCTGGGAGTAGAGATCATCCACCGGAGCAATAAGGCCCACCCGGATCAGATTGAGCCAGGGATCGCGGCGGACCATAAAGATGTCCGGCAGGGTGTTCGACGCCCCGGCGGCTTGAATCTTGACATCCTGATCCGATTCGTTGGAAGGCAGGGCGGTAATGGTCAGATTGATGTTCAGCTTTTCCCGGATGAGGGACAGAACCTTCCAATCCGCCGGAGGCGGACCGGCTTCGGTTACAGCGGCCCCATACCAGAGGTCAATGTTGACCGGCCCCTCCACAGCGGCGGCCTGAGTTTTTTTACTATCCGCACAACCCGCAAGGAATGTACAAAACAGTACCGCAGATACGATAAACAACGCACTTTTTTTTACACTCATCATATACTCCTTCATATATTTTTTACTAATTTTTTCAACTGTATGTACGTAATAGTGAAAAAATTAGCAGCGCTTCCTGCGACCGTATTATTAATCATCAGTACGCCTATCCCTTGACGCTCCCCAGCAGCGTACCTTTGGTAAAATATTTTTGAATGAATGGATACGCGATGATCATAGGAATGGCGGACATGAATACGCTGGCCGCTTTAATCGCCTGAACATTCGCGTTGCCAAAGGCGCTGACCTCCACAAATTCGTTCATTCCGCTGGCCATCAGAATATTTCTGAGCAGGATGGGCAGGGGCTGCAATTCGTTCCGGTTCAGGTACAGCATGGCGTTAAAAAAGTCGTTCCAAAACGAAACGCCGTAGTAAAGCCCTATGGTCATCAGTATCGGTTTTGAAACCGGCAGAATGATTTGCAGCAGCACCTTCCATTCCGGGGCCCCGTCTATCCGGGCCGATTCTTTAAGCTCCTCCGGGATGCCTTCAAAGAACCCCCGCATGATGAGGCAGTTGTAGGTGCTGATAGCGCCGGGAAGGAAGATGGCGGCCAGGGTATTGGTCAGGCCCAGCTTGGTTACCAAAAGATAATTCGGAATGATCCCCACATTGAACAGATACGGGAGCAGGACAAAAATCGTGAGCAGCTTACGCCCCGGCAGGGTTTTTACCGAAAGCACATACGCCAGCGGAACGGTGAGGAACAGGGCGGACGCTACGCCCATGGCGAATATTTTCAGGCTGTTTAAAAAAGCGTTGAGAAATCCGTTGTTCCCCAGCAAGGCGCGGTACGCGGCGGTTGACCACTTCCAGGGCGCCAGGAACATCCCCTCAAGGTTGCTCCCGATAAACGTGTTGGGCCTGAACGAGAGCGTAATGGTGCTCCACATGGGAATTGCCACTATCAAGAGAATAAACAGCAGCAAAAGGTCCAGAACCCGGTAGAATACAACGTCCGAGGCGGAAAGTTTGACCGCCGTCCCTTTGATTCTTTTTGCCATGTCGTGCGCCTCCCGTCAGAATAAAGAAGAATCCCCGACTTTTTTAACCAGCCAGTTTGAACCGATGATGGTTAAAAGGCCGATAACCCCTTTAAATATCCCTACAGCCGTCGCAAGGCCGAACTGGAATTCCAGAAGCCCCTGACGGTATACCCAGGTATCAATGATGTCCGCAACACTGTATACCGGAATTGAGTACAGCATGAACATCTGATTGAACCCCGCGTCAAGAATCGTCCCCAGGCGGAGCAGAACCACCATCACGATTACCGGACGGATAGAGGGGAGGGTGATGTACCATACCCGCTGCATAGCGGTTACCCCTTCGACCATAGCGGCTTCATACAGGGACGGATCGATGGCCATAAGGGCGGCGATAAAAATAATGGCGCTCCAGCCCATTTCCTTCCATGCGTCCGACAGAATAATTATCCAGGGGAATGTTTTAGTGTCCGTTAAGAACGCAACGGGCCGTCCGCCAAACGTTTTGATAATGTCATTGATAATGCCGTCTCCGGGGGCGAGCAGCACGAGCAGAATCCCATACATGATAACCCAGGATAAAAAGTGCGGAAGATAGGCCAGGGTCTGAACGATTTTCCTCAGTTTCGGGCGGAGGCATTCGTAGAGCAGCACCGCCAGCATGATGGCGGCGGGAACGCTGACCAACAATTTTCCGAAACTGTAAAACAGGGTGTTCCGCAGAAGTTCAAGAAAATAAAAGGAATTGATGAAGGTCTTGAAATGCTCAAACCCCACCCAGTTACTGCCGAATACGCCGTCCAGAGGCATAAAATCCCGAAAGGCGATCTGGCCGTTCCAGATCGGGGCGTACTTAAACACCCCGTAATATACAAGGGGAACAACCAACAGCAGATAGACGGACGTATGCCGCCTGATGTCCCGCAACAGGCTCCCTTTTCCCGCAGTAATCGGATTACCGTCGTTCCTCCGGATAAAATCTTTCACCATAATCCCTCTTCCTGGCAGTATACTATGGAAATACGTTAAAATAAAGGTACGTTATTGGATTTTTCCGGCTTTTGCCGGTTACGGGCGGTTGTTCCGCAGCTGTCCCGGCGCCTTCCCATAGATGTTTTTGAAAACCCGGCAGAAATAGGCATGATCCTGAAAACCGGTTCGCATAGCTATATCGCAGATGGCGTCGCCGGTATGGGTCAGAAGTTCCGCCGCCAGATGAACCCGGTACCGGTTAAGATATTCCCATAGAGAAAATCCCATCTCCCTGCGGAAAATCCGGGACAGGTAATCTTCGCTTACGTTCACCGAATCGGCGAGCTTCCACCGGGAAATATGCGATTCGGCGTGAAGGTTACAGTAGAGAAGCACCTTTTTGACCAGAGCGCCGGTGTAGGGAGGAAGGATAGCGCCTCCTGCGGCAACCGCACGGACCCGCCGGCTAAATTCTCTGGAAGAAGCTACGCCGCGGTTGCAGAGGATCACCCTGGGGTAATGACAGAGTTCCGCCACCTCCTCCGGGGACCTGATATGTTCCGGCGCGATGATTACCGGGACCGCTACGGTGGCGGGGTGGCTCCGCACGGCGTTCAGGGTTTCGAAGTCAACAGTCCCCAGAACCACCAGCCCCGGCGGTTCCCTGGCCACCGCGTCGGCGAAATCCCCGGCGGCGGCAAGGCGGACCGCCGTATCCTGGTCCCGCCAGGCGGGAAAACATCCCTCGTCAAGGCCGATGAACAACAGCGTCCGCGCTTTTCCCCGTTGAATGCGGGAATCCACCGCGGCGCTCAGGGTCTCGCCGGTTAAGTCCCCGCCAAAACAAAGGAAGGGAGTATGCAGAAACCCAGCCAGAGAACGCAGGGCCGACAGGTTGACAAAATCCTCATGCCCGGCGTCGCCGGCGTTCCACAGGATAAAGGCGACGCGTCCGGATATGCTCAGGGCCTTCTCAAGGTTCCGTATCAGGGGCAGGCCCGGAAATTCCCGCTCCGCGGCGGGAAAGGCGTCCCTTCCTCCCGCCGCGTCCGGACCAAGGGAGAGGACGCAGCTATCTTTTGCCGGTGCTTTCCGTACCGGATTCCGCCCGGTATAGGTGATCCATGGAAGCGTTACCTGACAGCAGGAATCCCGCCGGTTCATTTCCCCGTTGTGAATCAGGATGATCCGTTCCGCCAGCAGGACGGCGTACCGGATAAAACCCTCCTGGGCTTTGGGTTCCGCCTGGAGCGCGCGGCCCGTGAATGTAATCTTTAGCCCCCGATAGGAAGGCAGGACGGATACGTCGCTCCCGTATACTTCCCGAATAAGGGTAAAGGCGTCGGAAAGGCGGGATGTATCCCCGGCCAGGAGGGGAAACGGTCCCTGGGAGGAAAGTTCCGGGAGGAGGCGTTCTATGTTGAACAAGGTTTTGCTGAAGGCGAATTCGTCTATCTGGGAAAGGGTCAGGTCCAGCAGGCGGTTGGTTTGAGCCTGTCTGAAAACAGCGGCGGACTTTGCCCGGCTTATCCGTTCCGCTGCGGAATCCGGCAGGGAAAGGGCGGGACCCGCGCCGGCAATACTGTTTTCGAGGTCTTCAATGGCGTCAATAACTTCAATAAACGGATCGTGCAGATTGCTGCCTATGGCAATGAAGAATTCGGTCTTCGCCCGCTCGTCCCGCTGAGCGCTTTGTTTGGCCCGGTTGGTTTCCTCGAAAAGAAAAATGCCTTTGAATGCGTTGCTGATAGTGGATCGAAGTTCTTCGAGGATAACCCCGTCGTAGAAGGGGACGTTATGGATGAAATACCCCAAAGAACGGTTTTCGATAAAAAGGGGCTGCACCATGAACACCCCCGCCCCGCCGTACTGATCCGCCAATTCCTCAGGATACAGCCGATCCGCAGGGAACCATCGTTTTCCCCGGGCGTCTATTCCGGCGGAAGAGAAATTACCCGCGCATTCGGACACGTTTTCGTTTTCGTAGAGCATGACGGACGCGGTAAAGACGCCGATCTTCGGCAGATGGCGCGCCAGACTTTCTATCAAGGACTTCCGGTCGCGGGTGCCCAGGAGTTCGCATTTAAGGGAATTAAGCGCGGTATGCCATTTTTCGCGCCGGTACTGGGAATATGCGTAGGAACGTTCCTGCTGCCTGACAATAATCCGGTATAATTCCTGTTCAACGTCTATAGGACGCCGCGCTCCTTGCGCCGCTTCCTCAGGACCGGCGGAGCGGCGGCGGGCGGCAAGCAGCGATACTATTTTTAATACATCGTCAATGTCCCGTCCCGCGTCAAGAAAACAGGACAGGAAATCTTGAAATCGATTTAAAAACTGTTCCCGTGGTTCTTCCCCGGCAGCGGACAGCAGATGGGCAGGAACACTCGTATCTATAGTTTTATAAAAAGGTGGGGCTGCGTTACGGCTGATTGGTCTGATAATCACTTCACACGGCAGCAGTTCGTCCCGGATGAGCCCGGAGGGATCGTCCTTTTCCGCAAGCAGGCGCTTAAGGATTTCAAAAGACTTCCCGCTCAGATCGGCGTAGGGTATGCGGACGGTTGAAAAGGGGCTGGCGAGGATTTTGCTTTCGATAGAATTATTAAACCCTCCCGCCCGGTAATCCTCCGGTTCGGAATAGCCCTTTTTAAGAAGGTACTGAACCGCCGGCAGGGTCATCATATCGCTGGAACCGATCAGGGTGTCAAAATCCCTGGCGGGGATAAGGCCCCGGGTTTCCACTAGTTGGGCGCAGGCGGCGGCGCCGTTCGTCCAGTTTGCGGGATCCGACGCCAGCCGCTCATCCCAGGGCAGGCCCGCTTCCTTCAGGGCGTCCCGGTAGCCGTTAAACCGGTCCAGGGCGGATTCATGGAAAAGCGGCCCCCGCAGAAACGCAATCCTCCGGGCCTGATAGCGGGTGATAAAGGCGGCGGTAAGATTTTTCATGCCGTTGTAGGCGTCAAACTGAACGCAGGGATGTCCCGGCGCTTTATGGGCGATGGTCAGATAGGGCAGTGGATCAAAGGCGGCGTGGAACATGCTGAATTCTTCCGGGGACACGTTCAACCCGATGGTGGAACTCCAACTGATAAGTCCGTCAAGATTACGCGGGTTAACCAGTGAAAAGATAGGATTACGCAGGTATTCCAAATCCGCGGGCATATTAAGCTGGCCGCCGGGAAAGATAAAGAGGCTTATGCCCTCCGCCGCGGCTTCCCGCGCAAAGCTGGGCCACACGTTCAGCGCGGAACCGGTATGTATGGAGGCAAGAACCAGCCCGATTCGCGTTGCCGCCGGTTTTTCCATAGTAACGACAGTGTATACGCCGCGAATTTTTCTTGCAGGCGCCCGCCTTGCCGCCGTCTGCCGTTCCCCCGTCCCCCTCCTCAACTTCTTCATGCCTGCATGAAGCTTGAAAGCAAGATGAAGGCCGGCTCCAAAGGGATTAAGAAATATGACGCACCCCGCAGCCCCTGCCGGTGCCTTTTGGAATCGGAGGCGCCTGAGGTGAAAGCGGAACTGACCCGGCTGCACGGGCTTTACAATCCGATTCAGTTACGACACCATGTGAACACGGCAATTCTCGCGTTGCGGGAGGCCGTTGCCGCACAGCCCTCTTCTCCGGGAAAGGAACCGGCGGCTTAAAGTTGCTTTTTTCTCAATGAGGCATTTCGGGGAAGCAGCGCAACGGGCGGCGCGTCTCAGGTTGCCTTCCATCATCGTTGATGATTCTTGCACGGGTCCTAATACAACGTAACTTTCCCGGCGATAAGCTGTACTCCGTCATACCAGACTTCGATGGTATAGGTTCCCGCCGCATAATAACTTTGATCGGCGTTTCCCCAGCCGCCCAGATCGACGGTTTGATTTTTGCCTATGTAAACGGATCTTGTCGAACTATAACTGTAACCTTCGGGGGATACAGATGAGTTTCTGTCAATTGCACCATCGGGGCCGATTATTTTCACATAAAACGTTCTGTCCCCCGAAACCAGCGAATCAAGGGTAAGGGAAGGTTTAAGATACCGAATATCCCTCGCGTTCAGGCGCCCACCCGGGTTTGTTATCCAATTATTATTTCTGTCGGAGTTCCCTGCCTTAAGTGATGCGGCATTTACCACCCAAATGCTCTTTGACTTATTGTAATCATTTAAAAGATTATTATATCGTGTTGTTAATGCGGAGTATGCGGAGGATCTTGAATTATACTGTTCTTCTAAATCTTTTAACCTGTCGTAATCATCAAGGAGCGTACCGTGATCTGTTTCCAATGTGGAATACAGGTTCTCCAATTCGGAATATTCCACGTGTTTTTTATTATACAGTATTTCTATATCTTTGTATTTACTTATACCAATGCTGATTGAAGCAATGACGGCGATAAGACCGGCGGCGAATAAGGTTCGGTATTTCTTCCTCAAGGCTTGAAGTTCTTCGTTTGTTGTACCAGCCTGATCCTGCTCCTTTATGGCTGCGACCTCTGCCTCTGCCGTCCTCATCTTCACTACGGCGGCCTCTGCCTCTGCCGCCCTCAGCTTCACCACGGCGACCTCTGCCTTCGCCGCCCTCATCTTTACTTCGGCGGCCTCCGCCCGCGCTTCCGCCTCCCGCGTCTGTTGCGCCGCTTTTTCCCGGGCCGCCTGAATTTTCGCCTCCGTATCGCGCCGCAACGTATCGATTCCATTTTTTAGGAAATGCGCCGCGTCAAGCGCCAGTGACGTAATTTCCGCAAAAGCGCCGCTTAGCTTGCTTTTTTTATCGATATGATCTAGCGCCGTTTCAAGGCGTGTAGAATACATACCTATTGTCCGGCTGTAGGGCCTGGCAAAATCCGCAAACCGCGCCGCTTTAAATTCCGTCATCTCGAGTTTGGAAAGAATTTTTTGAATTTGTCCGTCAAACTCATTTGTGCGCAGCCTGAGTTCAGTAACACGCGAGGCGCGCATCTCGTTTTCAATACTGCCGCTTTCATGGAAATACAAGAGCGAGGTGTTTACCGCGTCAAGACGCTTTTGGAAACCGGAAAACGCGGCGGTGCATTTTTCGGCGGTTTCCGTAAGCCGGGCAAACACCTGTTCGCAGTCCGCCCTTTTCTCAAGGAGAGACAAACATTGCTTTTTTTGAAACGCCATATAGTCGTCAATCTGATCACAGACGG
>JAIRSS010000179.1 GCA_031255315.1 Spirochaetaceae bacterium | reverse complement strand
CAGGAATTTGGGATACGCATAGTAAAAGAAACGACTGAAAATTATTTTCAGCCGATAAATGTTTAAAGACAATATAAAAGCCCGCCGGTGGTCCCTGGCCGCCGCCTCCCGCGGAACCGGGCCCTCCGAAATCTGAACACGGAAGAATTATGGCCCGGATCCTGGAAGAAATGGGCCTGGCCGCGGCAGGAACCCACGGCGCCACCGCCGTGCGGATCATCCCCGTGCCCGGCAAAAAAGCCGGGGACTGGGCGAACTTCGGCGGCCCCCTGGGCGGGGCCCCGGCCCCGGTCCCCGCCGGGATCGTTTCGCGCCCCAGGGGGCTTTTCGCCCTTTGGGCGGAGGATCATTCAAAAAATAAAACTTCCCTGAATTGCGTGGAATTTGAAACAGCCTCTAAAGGCACAATATCCCGCCTGAATGTATGTACGGTCTCCAGTTCTATTTCCGGAGCCGTTTTTTTTAATACCGCATATAATAATTCCGTGCAGTACAATTTGTCGGTATTTTTTAGATCAAAATCCCAGTCAAAGGGTCTGCCAATCATGGTTAACGCTTCCCTGACAATCGCCTTGCCGTCCGCATGGTCCAGCCGGTATAACCCTATCATCCGGGCGGGAGTAATAAATTCCTGTAACGCAACCTCGTTTACACAATCTTTTCCGGCCCAGGCCCGGCCTTCGGCGTTGATAACCGTAAGAGATTCACCGTTACGGCGAATGATTCCAAGATGGGAAAACCGCTTGTCTCGTTTGGAAAGCCCCTTAAAATATAAAGACCAGGTCCGGTCTCCCAGGCGGCATATAATATCACCGTCCTGCGCGTTTGCCGTTAAGGTATCAAGATAATTCTGAAGGAGTATCATTCTGTTAAAATGCAGCATGGCGATGGTTATCAGCGCGGCTGCCCCTATGCCGGCAAGAACCAGGGCCGCGTGTTTTATTTTAAATTTCATGCCGTTTCCGTATTATTTGCCATTTAGGTACTATGAAAACAGCCGCGGATTAACCTGCCTGGCAAGTCTTGTCCGCGGCCATGAACGCCGGTTTTATTGGAGCTTGAACACAATAGTCTCCGTTTTCCCATCGTCCTCGTCCACTTCCGTTGACGTGAGTGTTTCCTTCTCAACATCGACCGTGAAAGTTGCATTTATTCCCGTTGGACCCATTTCCATGGTATACGTTCCTGTTTTGGCAGCGGTGTAGGTGTAAGTAAACGGGCTGTTTCCTGTGTCCGTCATCACCTTTATCATTCCCTCGGCCTTCTCCTTTTCCTCCTTCGACCAGTCACCATTCCACTCGGCAGCTTCGAGTGTAGCCGCCCCCTCTGTATTGGAAGTAAATTTCAGCGTTATCTTTATGTCCATACTCAGTTGTCCAGTGTCGTCCCAATCAATATTCATCGTCCCTACCCATGTTGTTCCGACAAGCGTGGAGCCATCAAAATTAGAGTTGTTGTTACTGTTGTTACTGTTGTTACTGTTGTTACTGTTGTTGTCATCGCCGCCGGTGGAGCAGGCCGCCAGAATCAATCCGAGTGACAGCAGAAGCGCTGTCATTCCTGTAAGAAGCGCTGTGCTTTTTTTCATAAAAAGCCTCCATGTTTTATGCCCGCAGGCATAGTTATATAACCGCCCTACAGGGCGGGTTCTTTCATACGCCGCAAGGCGGCGCGGAATACGGGGGGAAATGAAAAAGGGCCGAAATGCCCCCAATACGGAAACATTCCGGCCTTTTTCAAGGAATTTTCAAGAAAAAAGAGAAAAAAATGTGAATTTAAGCTATCCGGGGGCTTGACAAAGACTACGAACGGACTCATAATTGCCTGCCTGCCTGCCTGCCTGCCTGCCTGCCTGCCTGCCTGCCTGCCTGCCTGGGGCGAAGTCCGCCCAGAGGTCCGGGCAGCGCTCTGCGCTGTGGCGTTTCTTGGCCGTTTTACACTCATAGATAGTGTATTTATATCACACTATGAAAGAAAATGCAAGTGGGGACGGCAGTACCGCCATAATGAGACCGGTATGATGGTTCCCCGCTTCTTCCCGGTCAACCCGTTTTGAATTCGTAATGGCTGCAGAGAGGTAAATACCATTGGACAGGCTGATAGAAAATACTTTAAGATACGTATATGAGGCTGAGGCTGTTCAAAAACTGCAATTAAACCTCCCGGTTTGAGAACAGCCTCAGCTGTTATTAAAAAACCCTTGGGGGACTTCAACTGGAGGTCGCGTGAAAATACGAATATGGGATCGGTGCCAGAAGCTGATCGTTCGCGGGATTAACGCCCTCGCGGGGAAGGCGTCCGGGTTTTTGCGTGCCCCTGGTAAACCGCGCTTCCCCCTGGCGGACCGGCTTCTGGCGGACGCCCTCCGGTTGGCGGAAATTCCCTCCCCCACCGAACAGGAAGAACAGCGGGCCGCCTTTGTTTTGGAGCGCCTTATCGCCCTGGGCTTAAGCCCCCTGGTGGACGAAGGGGGAAACATCCTGGTCAAGGTTCATTCCACGGAACTGGAGGACGCCCCTCCCCTCCTCCTTTTTACTAATCTGGGTTCGGATCGCTGGCATCCCCAGGAAAGCCTTTGCCGGCTGGATTCGGAAAAGGCCCGGGGAGCGGGCCTGGCGGACAGCCTGGGCGCGGCGGCCCTCATCTCCGCCGCCGAGGAGATTCGCTGCGGGCGGATAGAGACCAGCCGGGAGATCATCCTGCTCTTTGCGGCTGGTTCCTTTGACGCCAGCGACGGCGGCTTCTTCCTGCCGGTAACCGGAGACGATGTGAACCGCCCCGCGGCTGCAGTGGGGGTCCGGGGGCTTACCCTGGGAACTCTGGTAAACAACAGCCAGGGCGTATACCGGATGAAGATAACTTTTTCCCTAGAAACCGGGAGCCTGGGGAAGGGGGACGCCCCGGGTGCGGGGGCTAAGACCCAGACCAGTTCGGGTCCGGTGGTGGACGCCCTTCTGGACACGGCGTACAAACTTGCGGGCATCGTCTGGGACACCGGGGGAACCACCAAGCTCTATATTCGCCATATTGAGGCGGAAACCACGTTCGGCCATACGCCTGAGGAAGGGCTTTTGGACATTGAGATTCAATCTTCCGACGGCGCCCGGCTGGAAATGGCGATGAACACCGTAAAGGCTACGGTGGAAGCCGCCGCTTTCGGGCAGGAACTCAAAAAAGAGGCGGTTATCACGTCTTTTATTCCCGTGGCGGACGTTTCGGTGAACGATAAACTCATGCGGATCCTCCGGGGGATTATGCGGGACCTGCACATCAAAGCTCAGGAAGAAAACGGCGCCGACATCGCCGCCCACCTTTCCGCCCAGGGAATACCCGCCCTGTCGCTGGGCATAGCCCGGGGCCGGGAAGGAATGGTACGGGACACTATAGAAATCGACTCGATAGAACACGGGCGGGTTCTGCTGGAAACCCTCATTAACCGGCTTATTAAGGAGGAATTGTGAGCGCTGATGATGACGCCCTGCTGGAACGCACCTGGCACCATTCCCGTTTTCAGAATATAGACCGTCTGGTTGCGTTAAAAGAAAAAGCCGGTTCGTTTATTTCTTTGGCTTTTCCGGCGTTGAACGAAGAATCAACCATCGGAAAGGAAATTCTCGTCATGCGGACGGAACTCATGGACCGTTACCGCCTGATAGATGAAATCGTGGTGATTGATTCGTCCTCCACCGACAAAACCCGCCAGGTTGCCGAGCGTTTCGGCGCGCGGGTCTTCGACTCGAAAACTATTCTGCCCGCCTACGGCACGTTCCAGGGCAAGGGGGAAAACCTGTGGAAGAGCCTTTACGCGCTTGACGGGGACATCATCGTCTGGGTGGACGCGGATATTTCCAACATCGCCCCGAAATTCGTCTACGGCCTGCTGGGGCCGCTCCTGGAAGACCCCAAAGTAGGCTACGTTAAGTCCTTCTATGAACGGCCCATCCGGTCTTCCGCGGGGATTAACCCTTCAGGCGGCGGGCGGGTAACGGAAATCCTGGTGCGGCCCCTCTTTTCCCTCTTTTATCCGGCGCTCGCCCGGCTGATACAACCGCTGTCCGGGGAATACGCGGGCCGCCGGAGCCTGCTTGAGCGGCTCCCCTTTTCCGTGGGCTACGGGGTCGAACTGGCCCATCTTATCGACATCTACGAGATGTTTGGCATAGACGCCCTGGCCCAGGTGGATCTGGACATTCGGGTACACCGCAACCAAGCCACCACAGCTTTGGGAAAAATGGCCTACGGCATCCTGGGGGCCTTCTTCTCCCGGGCGGAGAAGTACGGCAGCGCCAAACTCATCAAGGAACCGGCCGGCCGCCATATCGCCCTGGAACGGGAAAACGCCGCCCACCGGGTGCTTGAAACCGCTATCTCCGGCGAGGAGCGCCCGCCGATGATCGAGATTCCCGAATACCGGGAAAAATTCAGCAGGAACCGGCAAGACCCGGCCCCGGTTGCTCCCCGCGCAGTCCCTCCACATGCCGGTAGCGGAAAAGCGTATCCGTAAACGCCCGGTTTCCGAGGGGGTCTTCCTCAAAATGAAAGAGGTGGCTTCCGCATCCGTTTCGGCAGTCGGAACACCCGAAGCCCGGCACGGGCCGTCCTCCCAGCCGTTCCAGGTCCGCTGCAAGGGCGCACTCCAGATTCCGGTAGGACAGGATAGGCAGCGCCCGGATGGTTCCGGCATAGGGCGTAATATAATCCACATGCCAATGCTTCCGTTTCCGCACCTTTCGCAGATGGCGGCGCACCCGCCGCGAAAGGTTCTTCCGGGCGGACCCGGCGTACACATACCAGCCCTGCCTGAACTGTAGGACGCCCAGGGAACCGGCGGGAATCTCCCGGCTTTCGGGCATCTCTATAACCAGCAGGTAGTTCCCCCCGTCGCCCTCCGCCAGCGCCCCGTGGCTCAGGTCCACCGGCGTTTCTCCCTGAACCAGCGCCGCCGTCCCGTCCCCGGCGCATTCAACCGGGAACGCATGAACATACACGCATCCAGCCCCACCCGCCGCGTCCGTCCGGTCCCGGCGGCCCGGCGCCTTCCCCAGCCGGGAGAGCGTCGCGGCAAAGTCCGGATCCGTGTGCAGGTTCGGGACAAACCGTTCCGGCCTTCCGTGGGTAATAACAAAGAGGATGTGCCGGACGTAGTCCCCGCCGTTCAAGGCGGCCAGCTCTTTCAGATGTTTCACGGCCCGGATGCTGGGGGCGTCGGGAAACATGGCGGTTCCGTATTCAACCAGGGAACACGCCTTTACCTCCACCAGATGACGCCGCCCCCGGCCTCCGATACACAGAAAATCGAACCGCGAAGCTCCCAGGGAAAACTCCCGGCGGACCTCGCTGAGTCCGGGAATGACGCGCGCCAGGAGGAGCGCTTCCGCCGCGTCATTGGCGCGGGACGCGGCCAGGGGGACTGCCTCGCCCCGGTACCACAGCCCCGCCGCGGTCCATTCGGTCTTCGCCGTTCCCTTCGCCCGTTTTTCAAGGATAAGCCGGGTCCCCGGAACCATGAATTCCGTCATGCGGCCCGGGTTGGGGCAATGGCAGCGCAGTTCCTCTTCCCCGTCCCGGGCAATGATGAGAAACCGGTTAGGCCGGCATACCAGGACAGCTTCCCGGCTGGGGTTAAATAATTTTACGGTTTGCATAGGATTCCATCGTACTCAGGGTATAGTACGCGTAAATTGTGAATTGGGCCAGAAGGAGAACGCCCCCCCGCTGTAATCGTGAATGACACGGATTGGCGCGGATTATCGCAGATAGTAGCGGCTGTTCCAAATTGGACGGAGGAATTTTGCCGCTTTTTCTGAAAGGGGATTATTGGTATACTGTTCCGGTAAATCCTGCGTGACGGCTGCCCGGTAGGGAGCTTCCGCAGGATACGGCGGAGGCGTAGTCCAACGCCGGGGCCGGCCCGTTGGGAAGGCCGGAAATTCACCATAAAAAGGCAGGGGTCCAAAATTCGACAATTTTGGCCGGCTTCAGGTTGTTATGGCACACGTAATTGTACCAAGGATTCTTAAAGGGTTCCGGGATTTCCTTCCCGGCGTGGAAATTGAGCGGCGTTCCTTAGTGGAACGGATAGAGGCGTCCTTCCGGCTGTACGGGTTCGTCCCCATCGACACCCCGGCATTGGAATACGCGGAGATTCTTCTCGGCAAGGGGGGCGGCGAGACGGAGAAACAGATATACCGCTTTACGGATCACGGAGGCCGGGATGTAGCCCTCCGGTTTGATCTAACCGTGCCGTTTGCCCGGTTCGTGGCTGAACACCGGGAAGAGCTTCCCCTGCCGTTTAAGCGCTACCATATCGCGAAGGTTTGGCGGGGGGAAAACACTCAACGGGGGCGGTACCGGGAATTTACCCAGTGCGATTTCGATATTGTGGGAAGCGAGAGCGGGGCGGCGGATTTTGAAATCCTCCTGGTAATGCGGAATACCTTAAAAGCCATAGGCGCCGGGGATGTAACAATCAGGATAAATCACCGGGGGCTTTTCAACCGGTTCATCGCCCGCCTTAACCTGAAGGATAAAGCGGGGGAGATCCTCCGTATTGTGGACAAGCTGTCCAAAACAGGCCGGGACCTTACGGCGGCGTCTCTTGAAGAGCTTGCGGGCGGGGAAAAGGCGGAGGAGATCCTCCGTTTTATCGAGGCCCGGGGCGGTTTTGAGGAGGCGCTGGGAATTGTTACCGAGGCGGCGGGCGGAGAGTGTCCGGAATCAGAGCGGCTCCGGCTGATACACTCCTTCATGATCGAAACAGGAACCGCCGGTTCTTTCGTCCTTGACCCGTCTATTACACGGGGGCTGGATTACTATACCGGGGTTGTTTTCGAGACCTTCCTTGACGCCATGCCCGAAATCGGCTCGGTTTGTTCGGGCGGGCGGTATGACGACCTGGCGGGCCTGTATTCCCGCGAACGGCTTTCCGGGGTAGGGTCTTCCCTGGGGCTGGACCGGCTCATGGCCGCCTTAGAAAGCCTGGGTAAGGCCGGTGGCCGGGGGGCTTACCTCAAGGCCGCGATAGCCTGCGTGAACGCGGCGGACGGGGGCGCGTACCAGGCTCTTGCGGAGCGTTTCAGAAGGCGGGGCGTCTCCTGCGAGGTCTTCCTGGAGGCGAAGAAGCTGACCCAGCAGTTTATCCTTGCGGAAAAAAAAGGCGCTCAATGGGTCGTCATTCCCGGAGAAAAGCCG
>JAIRSS010000138.1 GCA_031255315.1 Spirochaetaceae bacterium | reverse complement strand
TACAACGCGAGCGGGCGCGTCTCGTAGTACCACGATGAATCGGTTTCAACACGCCGCAAAGACTTGGCATCGTACAGAAACGCCGCCGCAAAACTTTCAGTCGGCCTAAAACGGTTCTGCTTTCTGTGAAAGTACGGGTACATATACGCGGGGCGCGTGTACAGCTTTCCGTTAGGGTACGAAAAATCCGCGCCGTACACCTCGATATTTTTTGCGCCCAGCCGTTCCGCCAGCGACAGCGCGGCAAACGTAACATTCGCGCCTGATGTGTCAATTGCGGGCAACGGCCTGAAAAAACGCGACACGTACGCGCTAAGCGGATGCCCCCCCGAAAAGAAAAACGGCCTGTCGGTGCGGGAAGCAAGGAGCGGCGGGCTTGATATATCCAAAAAGAGCGGAACCTCCGGCGGCAGACGGTTCATAAAATGGTAGTAGCTAATATGCTGGCAGTCGATAGATATGGCGGCATCCGGCGTGATCCCGGCTTCGAGCAACGCAGGCAGCGCGGTATCCGCCGCGATAAGAAAAAAAGAGTTCCGCTTTTTGTATATCGTATCAAGCTGCAAATCGAGCGAAGGCCCCGCCGCGCATATCGCCGCATTTTTAACAGGAGCGAACACCCCGCTCTGTTTTTCCGCCGCGAACAGGTTGCGAACAATGTTTGAAAACCAACGCTTGCCGAACAGTGCCTGCACAGAATAGTCCGAAGCGATTTTATCGATCGCCGATTTAACCGCGTCCGCGGCAGGAGCAAAACTCGCTTCATCATGTACAGTACGCGGGCGCAACGGGAACGTCCGTATACCGTTATGAAACGCAGGCTGAAACGTATCAAGAATATAATTTTCAATTTCGTCCGGCCCGGCATCCACAAGAATAAAAAAGCGCGGGTCATTAAAAATCTTTATATAATCGTAACGGCACAACAACTCCGCGAGCCCGTCAATCCCGTATTCGATGGCAAGCAACCGCGCCGTATCGCCACGCTCCAGCACAGCCTCCGCCATATACCCCGCGCCGAGCCCCATTATCACAACAAACTGCTCACCCTTCATCGTTGAAACGAGCCGCGCCGCCTCATGCTCCGGCGCCACGAGCGAATGCAACGTATGCGCCGCCCCACCCGCATCGACCCACGCCGGAATAACATTACCATCCTGCCGCCCGGTAACAAACCGATAATACCCAAGCGTAGTTTCCGCCGCGCTCAACCTGGCGCACAACGCGGGATTATTCCGCGACAGTGAAAGCAGATTCCGTTCAAAAAGTATATGCTCGTTCATTGCAAACTCTATTATAAGGGGGGAAGTCTCCCCCTCGCTACAGCCCGCTCACGCGGTCTTCCGCTACCCCCTCTACAGGGGCGTTGCCCCCGTACCCCCGCCTTCTCGAACCGCATCCCCTCGTGAGACACACATTCCTCATTCGCAATGACGACTTCCCGGATGCCTTGCCAGCGCCCCTGGGTATGCGCTCAAGCCCCGCCCCCGCCTTGCCCGCGCCCCTGGCAAGCCGCTCAAGCCCCGCGCCCGCCTTGGCGACGCGCCCTGGGTATGCGCTCAAGAGACTGTGTCAAAACACTGCCCCGCAAGTCTATTAGGGGCCAGGATTATTACAAAAACCGGCATTGGACCTTACCCCAACTGGTAGATACAAAAACAAGCAGGAAATATAATGCAAGGAGAGGAAAAGATGAGTAAGAAAGACAACGAACGGCGTGTGTACACGAGGGAATTCAAAACCGAGGCGGCAGCCCTGGCGGAGAAGCGGGAAAAGCCGATAGCCCAGGTTGCTAAAGATTTGGGTATCAACGACAGCGTATTGCACCGGTGGATGCGGGTTTCCCAGGAAACGGCGGGGACGGGCGTACCGCCCTTTCCCGGGCACGGGCGGCCCCGGGACGAGGAACTGGCCCGGCTGCGGAAAGAGAACAAGGCGCTGAGGAGCGCGAATGAAATCCTAAAAAAAGCGGCCGGACTTTAGTCCGCGTCATTTTCGCGCAAGGAGACCCCCAGTGATGGCGTACCGGTTCATGCAGGAGAACCGGGACCGGTACACCGTCAGGGAGATGGCCGTTATATTTGGGGTATCAAGCGGAGCGTATTACAAATGGGCAAAACAGGGAGTATCGGAGAGGCGGAGTCGGCGTGACGGGGAACTGGTCCGGCTTATCCGGGAGATACAGAAGAAGCATCACTATCGTTACGGGAGCCCACGGGTGCGTGAGACGCTGCGCCGGGAGTACGGGAAACGGGTCAGTCGAAAGAAAGCGGCCGGTTTGATGCAGAAACACGGCTTAAATGCCCGAAAACGGCGGGCGTTCATCCGGACCACCGATTCGGACCATGGGCTTGCGGTCTGTGAAAACATCCTTTCCCGGCAGTTCCATGCCGAACGGGCGGGACAGAAATGGGTGTCTGACATCACCTGCCTGCATACCAGAGGGGGCTGGGTATACCTGACGGTGCTGCTGGATCTGTTTGACCGGAAGATTGTGGGCTGGGCGTTGAGCGGCGATCTGGAGGCGGCCCATACGACCATCCCCGCCCTGGAAATGGCGGTGAAAAACCGCAGCCCCCGGACCGGCCTGATATTCCATTCGGACCGGGGGGTGCAGTATTGCGCGAAAAGATTTCAAGACCGGTTGAAGGCATTATGCCCGACGGTCCGTCAGAGCATGAGCCGGAAGGGGAATTGCTGGGACAACGCCTGCGCCGAAACCTTTTTCAAAACGCTTAAACGGGAACTGGAAACACTGGACGGCAAATATTCGACAACGGAGGTGAGACAATCGGTGTTCATGTATGTGGAGGCCTATTATAACCGAATTCGCCTTCATTCGGCGCTTGACTATGTGGCGCCTCATGTGTTTAACTCTGGGGAAGTTGCTTAATAGTGTCTACCCAACGGGGTAAAGTCCAGTTGACGCCCCGTCCCCGTGTATAGTGCGGCCTGGTTCATAGGTGTCAAAAAAAATGTAGGCTTTGTTGCCGATGAGCTTCTTCACGCGCCGCCTCCCTGTTTGCCGTCCGCCGGGTTATGAACGGCGGCTCCGTGTTTCGCGGCGCACCCGCAGTCTACGCCTTCGCACAGCCTGCGTCCGGTTACGGGGTCCATCCCCTCGGCCTCGCGCCGCGCCTTCGTCTTTTCCGCTTCCGGCGTCATCGCCGAAATGCGGCGCCTGTCTTTTACGCTCATATCTTCTCCTCCTAAGAGCAGTCGTCCGTCTGCCTGCTCATGCTCACGTTGAACAGTATTTGTATATCCCCATGGGTGAACTCGTTTTCAATTACATAGAGTTCGTATTCCCCCGCGTCAAATCCGTAGGCGGTTTGGTCAAACGGCCCGTCCAGATATTCTTTAAGCGCCTGAATATAGCCGTATGATTCAAGTTCTCCCACACCGGGAATCGCGAGATGAATGACGAACTCAAGTTTTCTCTTGTCCTGTAATGCCACAAGACCTAGGCAGCAGAATTTTTGTTCCTGATTGGCGGGGCTCCCAATCGTGAAATGGTCAACATTTTTCACGCCCTCGTCATGGAACAATGAGGGTAATCGGGCGGCCATGTCATCCCGTATCGCTTCCATTATTAATTTTATCTTCATCATGTCCGGTCCTTTTTCCTAATCTGGGTTCTCCACCCTCTTCTTTCTATGGATCCTGTGTTATAACCATGACGGCCATACGGCGATTCGCCTATTGAAAATGATCCCCGAATTTGCGCCTCCGCTTGGTTCCTGACACCCTCATTGTTGAGCAACATACGTTCAAAATATTCTCTAGCAACAAGAGTCGCCCTAAAATTTTTTTCAAAACGCCTAAGAATAAATTTTCCCGGTTCCATCTTACCGCTTCGTAATTTTCTCCCTTTTTCAAAGAGATTAACGGGGAAAGAACTTACTAAAACAAATTGTCCTTTCGGGTCTACCGAGTAACTTACCATGCGTTTCCCTCTTTTTTCGGATAAGGGCGCTCCGGTGCTTGAAAACCTCTTGGTATGAAACTCCAAATCTTCGCCGGTAAGATGTTCTTCGTACAGGTCCCGAGCCGCCCTGAATCCTACTTCCGCGAGTATTCTTCTTACAAGGAAGGGAAATGTCTTGTATAGATCATAAAAGTTTAACGTGTTGCCCAAATAGTCAATTCGTACTTTCATACCGCATCTTCTCCTATTACAACAGCCATACGACTATCCCCATGTTCGCGTCTTTATCAAATGACACAGCCGCATACTCCTTCCCTCGTACTATTACTTTGGTTTCCGGCGGCATGGGATGAAGCCAGCGGTATACATATATCCGCGGCTTCTTCCGTACCGCCTTGTTCCCCGGTTCCCGCTCCACCGATTCGTCAAATACGCC
>JAIRSS010000105.1 GCA_031255315.1 Spirochaetaceae bacterium | reverse complement strand
ATCCACTGCATTATCTCAGATAAATTGCCATCCTCTCCCGGCTTTATCAAGAAATGGATGTGATTTCCCATGACGCAGAAGTCCCATAATTGGAAACGGAACTTCCGCTTCGCTTTCTTGACGAAAGAAAGGAATAACATCTTGAATTGTGGTTCAAGAAGGCACATGTCGTCATGGTCTATTTTCGACGTGACATGGTATGTCGCTCCTTCAAGGAGTACTCGGTGTTTTCTCATACCCACAATACGGAGTTGTTACGGGAATTGCTTCGGTGTCAGACACTTTTCCCGCGGTCATTGTCCTGACGGTGCCAGACACTGCCGATTATCTTTGATAAAGGCAAACAGGGCACCGCTCTTACTGTCGCGTCTTTCGGGTTTCGTAAAGGAGATGAGACATAAATGGCCGGAGTCCAGCTTTTCTATGACGGCTCCTTGTCCGCGAACTAGTACAAGTCCTTTTTTTGAGCAGCCATAACGGGCTTTACTTCCATCCGGTAAGGGGAAAGCGTCGGAAAGGATACGTGCTGATATTCGTCCTTTCGGGGATACGTCCTCAGAAGGTTCAGCTTGCCCTGCGAACAGGAAGCTTAAGGTCGCTCTTTCTTTGGGTAAGCCTGCGGATGCAGACAGGCGCAGAAGCGTCTCAGGCGCGTCTTCTGTCCCAAAAGTAAAATGACACCACTTTCTGCATTCGGGCAAAAAGGGGCAGGGAGCGCGGTGGTGAGGACAGGGGGACAAAGGGAAGATTCTGTCCATGGCAAGAACGTAACGGAGAGACTCTATAAACGCGCCGTATTGAGGCACGCCGGGCTCCAATACAAGGTACTTGCAAGAGGCTCTCTGCGCGGACGCGCTTCCCGAAAGCCGCTTCAATAATCGTACGGCTTTCTCCGCACTTCTCAAAGCAGAACCACGCGCCGGCAATCCTTCGTTGAACATATTTATCGCACAAATTAAAGTTGCGCGCTCGTAAGGCGTGTTTTGTTTAAATCCATACTCGAAAACATCCGCTTTCACGGTTCTGATTCGCCAGTTTGCTTGCCCGGCTTTTGTTGCAAGAGCAGAGAATAGTTTCTTACCGGACTGGACGATCCCGCCTGCTCTGTCAATGCAGAAGAATTCGAGGGATCGGTCCCGCAGGTCTGGTCTCGAAGCCCAAAGCGCTATAGCAAATGTCAGAGGTCCGGACCCCAGGTCCACTATCGTAGCGCCCGTTTCAAGGGGAAGGGGCAGATTCGGCAGGAGGTGGCATAGACGAAATACGTTCCATGGCAAGAAATAGTGTAGATATGCGGACTGCATACGCGGATTTGTCAAGTAGGAGAGTCTCCGCGTCTCACGCTCCGCGGTGAGAGACAGGGACAGTTCGGCAATGTCATGGGCTAGGGAGCCTTTGAACTTTTTGGGGAGGGGAAACGTTTCGTCAACGAGGGAAGGGATAAAATCCAAGGTCTGCCGTATTTCAGGAGACAAGGGGGAAAAAAGCGGAGCGGATTGATAAGATTTCATGCCGTTATTGTATCATTGGGATGCGTCTTTTTCAAGGCTCTGACGCACATCAGCGGCTCCGTCTCAAGATTCTTACCCCCTTTCATAAAGTTACTTTATTGTTTCACCCATCCCATGAAGGGTCTGTCTGGGCGAGGAATGTAATCGGTCTTCATACAATAGCTCTTTTTGGGGTTTTCCCCCGATTTGTATTGCACGCCGCCCCACCAGAGGGACGGCGCAGGTCTCTCGTACTGCAGTACGAGACTTCCGTACTGCAATACGAGACTAGGGTATAAATCAAAAGCTGAAGATTAAGTAAAAGGGGACAAATCATAAACGCGGCGGCGTCCGAAACAACAAAATCAATTTCAACATCTGTCATGCTTTTTCCTCCGCGAACAAGGTACATTCACGCGGGATGTTTGTCAACGCTTTGGTTTGGGAAAAGATTTAATTATTTGGCGGCTACTATTTTATTCAGCCAAACACCCAATAACACAAACACGATACATAAAACATTATTCAACAGTATATTTACCAGAGCGTGTTTAATATTGCCAGCGATAAGATATTGAACCGTTTCCAGAGAATAGGTTGAGAACGTGGTGTATCCCCCCAGGAAGCCGGTTATTGCAAACAGCCGCCATTTCATGTCAACTGACAAGGCGTTGAAAAGGCCGGTCAAAAAACCGATGAGCAGGGCTCCGGCGCAATTAACAAAAAGCGTTCCAAAGGGGAATGTACTGTTCAAGGACAAATTGATGAATCGGCTCGAAAAATAACGCAGTAGCGCCCCAATCCCACCGCCGATAACAATATATACATAACGCATTGAAACATACTCCCCTGAAATATTTTTTGGGATTCAATAGTACAGGCAAAAAACAAAATATGCGGCAGATTTAACCGTTCCGCAGAACGGCATACGGCGTTTTTATTGTTTCATGTATTGTATTGTATTCGTTATTCTGCTTACAAACGATACGGCAAGCATCGCGGTAATGATGTATACGCCTCTATTCATTACCGTTTTGTAATCAATGATGACACACCTGAAAACAAATATCCCAGGCAACAGCATGACAACACAAACCGCCATTTTCCCTAATTTATCAAAAAATATACTGTTTTTAAATTTCCGTTTGCCTTTTATCAGCTTTGATGTTACAACAAATTCTATCAGTTTTAACAGCATGATATAAACAAACCATACCGGAATAATTTTGAAATACACAAAAGCGCCGAGCGATAAAATTGTATATAGTGCGTCTGAAACAATATCCAATATTGCGCCGCCGTCTGACGCGCACTTCAATTTTCTTGCCAAATAGCCGTCGGCGACATCGGATATTATTATGAAAACAAATACAAGCAGTAACGCCAAATTATTGGTACATTCATAGATGAAAATGTCATGTATGGTTAGTATAAAAGGTAAAATGAGGAGTATCCTTGTCAACGACAACATATTGGGAATACATTTTTTCAGCGTCATATTATCCAATTTACTGCTTTTACAAAGAATACTTTCTTTGTTCCAAACATAGGCGTTCCTCGTGCGTCCATAAGCAGGGAAAATTGCGGGTAAAGTTTAGCCCTCCCCATAAGGGAGGGGCTTTTATACTTATTTCAATTCTTTTCGCGAAGGAATGGGGTTCGTATCTATTTCGTCAATATTGCCAAGATAGTGACGGGTTTCTTTTACAATGAGGTTGCTCAGTAGCAGTACCGCCACCAGGTTGGGAATGGCCATGAGTGCGTTCAGCGCGTCTGCTATATCCCATACCAGGTCCAGGGCAATCACGGAACCGACAAAGGTAACAATCACGTAAAGCACCCGGTAGGGAATGTTGATTTTGGAACCGAACAGATACTCAGCACAGCGTTCCCCGTAGTAGGACCAGCCCAGTATCGTGGAGAACGCAAAGGTTATTAAACCGAAAGTAAGAACGAGCGTACCGACTTTCGGTATCTGATTAAAAGCCGCATGGGTAAGAACCCCGCCGTTAAAACCGATGGTGTCTATCTCGGGGTTGCCGATTACCGAGCTTACAATCACCAGTCCCGTTATAGCGCACACCACGACCGTATCCCAGAACGTACCCGTACTGGAAACCAGCGCCTGACGCACAGGATTACGGGTTTGGGCGGCGGCGGACACAATAGGCGCGGAACCCATGCCGGATTCATTGGAAAAAAGCCCGCGGGCAATACCGTAGCGTGCGGCGGACATAATGCCGGCGGCAATAAAACCGCCTCCGGCGGCGCGGGCGGAAAACGCGGAACCGCAAATCTCCCGGATTGCCGGGAGAATGTACTCGTGATTAATCCCCAAAATGATGAGACATCCCGCTACATACATAATCGCCATAAAGGGCACCAGGCGCACACAGACCTTGGTGATCCATTGGAGGCCGCCCAGCAAAACCAGGGCCACCAGCACGGCCATAATCGCTCCCGATACCCACAGGGGAACATGAAAGCTTTCGTTGATAAGGGAGGCCACCGCGTTGGCCTGCACCCCGCTCCCGATCCCGAAGGCGGCAAAGGCGGTAAACACGGCAAAGAGCAGGGCAAGCCATTTCATCTTAAGCCCCCGTTCAAGGGCGTACATGGCCCCGCCGAGCATAGCGCCGCTTTCGGTCTTTACCCGGTACTTCACCGCAATCAAGGATTCCGCGTACTTGGTTGCTATGCCGAACACGCCGGTAAGCCACATCCACAAAACCGCCCCGGGACCGCCCAGGGCAACAGCGGTTCCCACCCCGATAATATTACCCGTGCCAATCGTTGACGCAAGGGCCGTGGTTAGAGCGCCGAATTGGGAGACATCTCCTGCGCCGTCCGGGTCTTTGGTAACCGACAGCTTAATGGCAAGACCGAGTTTGCGCTGAATAAAGCCGGTTCGTATCGTCATAAAAACATGAGTGCCAAAAAGCAAAACCAGCAGCCACGGTCCCCAGAGATACCCGTCAACCATTTTGACGAAAGCGCCGAATTGTTCCATAAATAGACCCCTTTTCACAGGCAGCAAGCGTTCATTTGAGCACTAGGATAGGCTGATTTCTGATCTGTGTCAAGCAGATTTATATTCTGTGGAAAACCTGGTGAAGAGACCGGATTACCCCATCTCGTATGAGGAGAATGACGCGTACCGTGAGTTCGGCGGGAACAAAGCGCGCCGGTCATCCGGTCTGGAGGCCGCGAAGGATTAGGCGGGGAGCGAGACGGGCCGCCGGGCGGCGGGCAGTCCAGACGGGGGTGCAATTAGGAGAAAAGCATGAAAAAGAACCGCGCTTTCGGCCTCTAATCCCAGACCCCGCGGGTCTTCAAGCGGTATACATCCTCCACCCCGTCCACGAGGATACCCCCCATGCCGAGTTCCAGGGGCAGGGCGATGTCTATATCATACCGGTCCCCGATAGAAACGCAGGCTTCCGGGGGCGCGCCCAGCCGTTCCGCCCCTTTCAGGAACGGGGCCATATGGGGCTTGGATACCCCGCAGGTGTCAAGGCCGACAACAGCGCCGAAGAGGTCCTCAACCCCCAGGGCGGCAAGGGTCTTCCGGGCCACCAGGACCGGGTTATTGGTTACCACCGCCAGGGAAAAGGAACCCCCCAGCGCCGTGAGGGTTTCCCGGAGTTCGGGGTCCTTCTTGAGGAACCGCGCCGGTTCGTAAAGCTCCTCCCGCCAGCGGACCGTTTCTTCAATCGAGACGCCCAGGGCCAGAAAGATATTCCCCAGGCTTATCTGGGGAATATCCCCGGCTTTGCTGGAGGCGGAACCCGCGGTTTCAGATGGTTCCTCCCGCTGGGCGGCCTGGTATCCGGCCCGGATACGGGCGATTTCCCGCTGCATTTCGTCAAAGGGGATATTCCTCAGCTCCGCCAGCCGCCGCACCGGGCTTTCCAACTGAAACCGCGTATAGTCCTCGTGAGTATAGAGGGTATTATCCATATCAAAAAGAAGCGCGGAAAGGGGACGGGGAATCCGGTAGATCCTCACGGGTTTATCTCGTTTCGTTCTTACGTATCCGCCAGGAGCTTCTCGATAATTTCCCGGTTGTCCAGAAGGGAACTCAGGGACTGATCCTGATGGAGTCGGGAAATCGTCTGCGCAAAGAGCTTGGTGATGTTCACGCTGACGTACCATTCACGGGTAAGGAGTTCTTCCTGATACACCGCGTTGGTCCCGATGATGCGGTAAAAAAGCCCGTCCCGGAAGGCGGCGTCAAAATGCTCTATGGCGTTCCCGGAAAACAAGGGCAGGCTGATGCCGGCTATCACCTTCTTCGCCCCCTGTTCCCGCAGGAACTGCATAGCCTTGAGGAGGGTTCCGCCTGTACCAAGCATGTCGTCGGCCATAAACACCGTCTTGTCCCGGACATTCCCCAGCAGCTTAATCTCGGCGATATTGTTTTCATGCGCGTCCTTGGAAACCCTGGAATAGTCCCGTTCTTTATAGAGCAGGGCCAGCGGCTTCTTGAACGCGGTGGCGTAGAATTTATTCCGGTCCACCGCCCCGGTATCCGGGGAGACCACGACAAAATCGCCGCTCCGGATTTCGGCAATCTTGGAAAGCTGCCGGATAATCTGATAACTGGCGTGCAGGTTCTCCATACGCATGAAGTTGAACCCGTTTCCAATTTCCCTGGAATGAATATCCAGAGTGATGATACGGTCAACCCCCAGGGATTCAAGGATATACCCGATGCGGCTCGCCGTAACCCCTTCCCGTCCTTTTTTCTTATGCTGCCGGGAATAGGGATAAACCGGCGTTACTAAGGTGATGCGCTCCGCCCCGGCCTGCTTCACCGCGTCAACCGTTACCAGGACCGTCATAAGATGATCGTTCACCGAAAGATGTTTTTTGAGGGCGCCGTCGTTGAAGCGCACGGGATACCGGTTTTCAGGGTCCTGAACGATATACACGTCTTTCCCCCTGACCGGCTCAAGGATTTCGGTCTTGATTTCCCCGTTGGGAAACATGATAAAACGGGCGGAAGTCTTGAAACGGGGGGTGTAAATCCCGGCCTCGTCCCGCAGGGCGTCATAAATGAAGCTGATATACCGCATCGCCGTATCCATATCCAAAGCGTACTTCTTCGCCATATCGGATACCGCTTTGTTAAACTTGTGATGACACCGTTTCTTCAAATGGAGGATAACTTCATCGGCGAATACTTCACCCCCCGGACACGCAAGGATGGCAAGATGTTCAGGCCCGGTATATTTCATGAGTATGTATTCATACCACAAGGAGAGTTAATTTTCAAGTATGGTAATCTCTACCCGCCGGTTCCGCCGCCGGCCCGCTTCCGTCCTGTTGTCGCCCAGGGGCCGCTCCGCCCCGAAACCCCGGACCACGATGCGGTCCGCCGTACGGACGCCCTGCTGGATAAGATAATCCGCCACCGCCGAAGCCCGTTCTCCCGACAGCCGCCGCCGGCCCGCTTCCGTCCCCGCCAGAGCCGTATGCCCTCCCACCAGGATGTCCCGATCCTGGTACTTGCGGAGGATCTCCCCTATCTTGTCCAGCTTGGCCGTCTCCCCCGGCAGCAGAACCGGCGAATCGGCGTCGAACTGGATGTTTTCCAAGCTGATGGTTATTCCATCTTCCTCGACCCGCACCGGAGTATCCCCCATCCCCAGCGTGTCCAGGTCCCGCTGTATTTCCCCGGCAAGACGTTCTTTGTCCATCCTGGAAGCCTCAAGGATCTCCGCCTCCGCTTCGCCCCGGTATTCCACGGTGCTTCCGTTGGAAAGCTCGAAAATCACGCGGAATTTTTCTTCGTAGGCCCGCGCCTGCCCAAGCTCAAAATCCCAGTACACCACCTGATCCGACGCTTCCATGATACGCCGGGGCCATATCCGCCCCGGAACCGCCTCCGGTTCGTCGAACACCCGGTAGGACACGGAAAAGGCCGGGTACTCCGTCCCCCGCCAGACCCGCGTCCCCAGGTAGGTATAATTCGCCGTAAAGGGGATGCGGTACGGCTCGTTTATGCCGAAACTGTCCCGGAAATCGTGCATTTCATGCCCCTCAGCGCTCCAGACATCCCCCGGCTTCAGGTCCCGTTCCGGGAAGACCGGCACATTCCGCACCACGGGCATAAAATACTCCCCGCCGATGGTGATATGCCCCTGCCGGTCCCGTTCAAACACCGACTCGTAATCCCTGGCCCACTGAAAGCTCTCGCCCCCCTGTCCTATCGCCCGTTCCGCCGTCCTGAACTGCCCCCTGTGCCGGGCGCGGCCCCCCGATTCCTCCTCCACCGTTACGGCGATCCGGTTCAAAATCTCCGCCCGGTGGCTTAACTTCCGGTCCAGATACACCGATTCGTGCACCGTTGAAAGGACGCGGTACTGGTCCCCCGCTTTCTGCTGATAAAAAAACACTTCCCCCCAGGCCGGAGGGGTCAAAGCCAAAGCCGCCGCCCACAGCGGCGCGGCCAGAAGGGGGAACCGTTTGGGGAACCATTTATCGAGAAATCTGAGAGTATTTATAGAAAAGAAACCACGCATTGTAATTAAGCCTACTCGTTTCCGGCCTGATTGGAAAGAGGCCGGAAACGGTAACAACCAGTAATCAGGAAGCGCGCCCCCGCCCCGCGCCCGTCCGGGCTACGGGCACAATCGTACTGACAATCGCGCTCCAGGGCCCCGGCTTGCCCTGGCCGCAGGGATCCCGGTTGAATTTTTCGCTCATCTGACGGCGTTTGATAGAGCTCTTTTTTACATCAATTATGGCTTTGTCTGAGAGCCGTCATACTTAGCGGATCACCTCCATTGTATGAAATCATTGCAGCGGATCTTGGATAATGGTTCAACGTATTATTGAACTGAGCCTTAGTAGTAATACCACCGCTCCCGGGGTTTGTCCCCGTTGACGATAAGTTTGCAGATCAACAGGTCCATCAGAATTACTTCCGGGGCTGACCCGGCGGAACGGATGAGAAGATCGAATTCCCCAATAAGAGAGAGGGGGCCGTCAGCCGAAGCGTAGCGTTTGGCTGCGGCGGCAAAATCCTTACGCCGTATCTTGGAAGCCAGGCCTATCCGCTGGAAGTCCCCCTCTCCGGCGGCGCCTGCGGCAGTTACGGCCAGGTAGCTGCGGAGGGTCCTGAAACTCCAGGCGAGTCCTCCCAATATGGATTGAGGCGCTTCTTTGGCGGCCAGGAGGGTGTGAAGAATCTCAATGCTCTTGGGCAAATCCCCGGCGGCTATACGGGTAAAAAGGGTGCGGGACGACTCTTCCCTGGTGTGGGCGAGCCATTTCTCCACGTCCTCCTCATCCACGCTGTTATCCTTCCCCAGAAACAGCATGAGGCGGGAACATTCCCGCCGTAAGGCGTCGGTGTTGTTTTCCACCAGTTCCAGAATCGCCGTTATGCCCTCCCCGGTGATGCGGTAACCCTGGCGGCGGAAGAAAGCGGACACCCATTCGGTCTTGCGGTTCTCAAAGAGTTCCCAGAAGATACGTTTGGCCTGGGAACCGGCGGCCTTTTCCAGCCGATCCTCCAGGCCAATAGCGTCGGTTATCAGGATAAGGATGGTGTCGTCCTGGGGGGATTTCATATACGAGGCCAGAAGTTCTATGTCGTCTTTCTTTTTAATGACGTCGGCGTTTTTAATGAGAAAAAGCCGGGCGTCGGCGAAGAGGGAGCCATTCCGCAGGGCGGCGACCATGCCGGTAACCGGCGTCTCTCCAACGTAAAAAGAGGTCTCCTCAAAAGAAGCCTTGTCCGCGGCCCGGCCTCCGGAAGAGTTTCCTGCCCGAAGAGAGCGCCGGATTTCTTCGAGAGCGTCCTGTTTCTCCCCGATTTCCGGCCCCAGGAACAGGTAACATCGTCCTTTTGCCATGGATTACCACGACCTGCTTAGGCGAACCAGCCGCCCCAAAATACGCCTGTGCTCACGAGTCCCGGCGGTAGGTTCGCAGGCCGGATTTTCCGGTTGAAGTCCGTCCCGGAACGATTCCCGGTACAAGCGTTGCGGCGTCGCGGCGTCGTGTACCTGGGCCGCCGCGCCCGCACCGTTGTGAACTCCGCTCGTCGGCCGTATGACGGCGCCGTCCCCGTCCAGAACACCCGCGTCTGTCATAGAATCCCCCTGAATCTGTAACGCGCAACAACCTCCCCGCCCGGTAGGGTGACGGTTTTTATAGTCCGGGACCCCGCGCCCGTGAATATACGGTCTTTGCTTGAGGACGGGACGTTCCGTTGGCGCCGGGTACGCGCTTTCATCGTTCAATCCTTCTTGTATTTTCGTAATTTTGCATGGAGGTTGCTCGGATATATGCCTATGGCTTCCGCAGTCCGTGATATAACGCCGTTGTTCCGGGCAAGCTGAAATTTCAAATATAATTTTTCAAAAGAATTTTTCGCGTCCGTATAGTTCAGGTTTAACATATCGTTCAATTCTTGAATTTGCGGGTCCGGCTGCCCGGAGGCTGGAAAAAATTCATCTGTTCCCGCTTTCTTTTGCCCCGGATTTTTTTGGATCAGGTTCTGAAGGTCTCCTGCTTCAAGACGGTCCCCGCCGTACATAACCACGACGCGTTCGGCCAGGTTCTTGAGTTCCCGAATGTTTCCCGGCCACGGCTGGGACATGAGGAAATCAACGGCGCTACGGTCCAGTTCTATATGACCGGCGCCCATATCTTTCAGAAAGTGCATGAGAAGGAGGGGTACGTCTTCCTCCCGTTCCCGCAGAGCCGGGAGCTTGATAGGGATGACGTTGAGACGGAAAAAAAGGTCCCGCCTGAATTTGCCCTCCTCACATTCCTGCTCCAGGTCTTTATTGGTTGCAGCCACGATGCGGACGTCGACATCCAGGATCTTCTCGCCGCCAACCCGCTCCACCTTTCCTTCCTGAATCACCCTGAGTACCTTGGCCTGGGCGGAAAGGCTCATGTCCCCAATCTCGTCCAGGAAAATGACGCCCCCGGACGCCGTCTCGAAGCGCCCCCGGCGGCGGGAAACCGCGTCAGTAAAGGCCCCCTTCTCGTGGCCAAAGAGTTCGCTTTCTATGAGGGTTTCCGGAATGGCCGCACAATTTACCTCCACAAAGGGCTTGGCGGCCCGGTCTGAAAGACGGTGTATGGCCCGGGCCGCTAGTTCCTTACCGGTACCGTTCTCCCCGGTGATGAGGACCCGGGCGTCTGCGGCGGCGGCCTGGCGTATCAATATTCGGACGTTTTCTATAGCCTGGCTTTCCCCGATGATTTCATCATCCCGCCGGGCAATTTGTTTTAGCCCGTTGTTCTCTTCCCTGAGCGTTTGTACGGTTACGGCGTTGCGGCAAACCGTCAGCACCTTATCCAGGGACAGCGGCTTTTCCAGAAAATCAAAGGCCCCAAGTTTGACCGCCCGCACCGCCATGTCCACATTGGCGTGGCCGGATATAACCACTACTTCTATGCCGGGCCATTCTTTCCGTATCCGTTCCAGGGCTTCAAGCCCTCCCAATTTAGGGAGGAGTACGTCAAGAAGGATTACGTTTATCCGCTCTTTTTCAAGAATTTCTATGCCGGCGACGGCGTCTTCGGCGGTAAAGGTCTGGTAGTTTTCATCCTCAAGAATAGAAGCGAGGGTCTTTCGTATACCAAGTTCATCATCAATGATAAGAATCCGGGTCATGGTTTTGTTCCCTCTTCACTAACCGGCTTAAGAACCGGCGCCGCATTGTCCAGGGGGAAATCAATGAAAAAGGTAGTCCCTTCCCCCGCCGCCGAGTTGAACCAAATCATACCACCATGATCGGCGATAATCCGTTCCACAATAGGAAGCCCCAGACCGGTCCCCGAATCTTTCGTGGTAAAATAGGGCGTAAAAACCTTGCCGTAGTTTTCCCTGGCGATTCCCTTACCAGAATCCCGAACGCTTAGTCTACAATACCGGCTCTCCCGCTTTTTGACAAGGTCGGTCCTGATTTCTATCTGACCCAGCCCGCTCATGGCGTCGATTCCGTTGATGATGAGGTTGGTCAGTACCTGGTTGATATGCCGTTTATCCATTTTAATCGAAATGCCGTTTTGAATGTACCGGGTATCAAAGTGTATCCCTGAATGGGAACTGCGGTATGGAACAATTGCCTCCTCGACGGCTTCCCGCAGGGGAGTCCAGGTCTGGGCCGGTTCTATAGGCCGGGAAAGGGTACGGAATTCTGAAAGCAAGGTGGAAATGCCTTCGACTTCCTGGATAATGGCCAGCATGGAGCTTTCCATAATTTCCCCAATGCGCTCCGGTTCGTTCCGCCAGCGCCGGAGAACCCGTTCCGCCGAGAGTTTGATAGGGGTTAGGGGGTTCTTGATCTCGTGGGCAAGCTGCTGGGCCATGCTTTGCCAGATGGAAGTTTTTTCCGCCCGGATCAGGGAACTCTGGGTCTTTTCCAGGTTCTTGATCATCGCGTTGAAAGACCGGATGAGGACCCCGAGCTCGTCTTGCGGCCGGGCTAGTATCTGGATGGAGAAATCCCCTTCCGCCACCCGCCTGGTCGCCTCGGTGAGTTCCATCAGGGGTTGGGATACCCGCCGGGTAAAGGAGATAGCGATGATCGCCGTCATAAGCAGAGAGGGGAGGGAGAAGACCCCATAGAAGAACACCAGGAGGGTCCTGATGTTGATGCTCAGGGAGTCAAGCAGCGCGAATTTGGCCTTTTCGGTTTCTATGGTTTCTATCGCCGCATCAAACCCGGCCCCCAAGTCGCAGCTTACCACCCGAACCACATCGGGGGCGGGCCGGAGGATGTACCGTACCGTATCAATGTCCCGGGGTATTTTCCGTGAAACGAAACCCCGCGCCGCCTCAGGCGGCGTTATGAGCTTCCTGCCGGGGTCTCCTGCAAACCCCCCGCTGACCCAGGCTCCGTCTGGGTCGGCCCGGAAATCCTGCACCCCGGCTATCCCCCAAACGGCAAGGTCTTTCTCCGCCTGAGCGAGGACCGCAGCCGCCGGGGAATTTTCGTCTTCCCCGGTTCCTTCCAGGGACAGCGCCAGCCGCATAAGGGGATCGAAATTTATGGTTCCCACTTTCTGTTCAAACTGCTCAAGACGCAGGGAATAGGCGTCCAGGGAGAAGCGCTGGGCGTCCATAAACGCCTGGTTCACCTTGATGGTATGCCAGAACTGCAGCAGTTCGTACAGGGACTGGGTTGTGATGGCGATCACCGGTACGGAAGTGAAGATGACGGTAGCGGTGAAGTACGCGAAGAGGCGGGTCTGGAACTTACTTCCCGGTCTGCGGGCTATATAGTCCCGAATCAGATTGACGGCTGAAACGATCAGAAAGATAAAGAGCGTCAGGGGGATGATGAAAAAAACGGCGATGGCCAGCCGGCTCGGAACGGACCCGTCCCGCAGGAGTTCGGCCAAAAAACTTCGGGCAAACAGGATAGACAGGACGCAGAGGAGGAAATAGATGAGCATCAGGCCTTTAACATTGATGAAAAAATATTTCGGATGAATTCTGATGCTTTTCACAGTTCCCTGATTTTAGCGGGGCGTCCCCTTAGAAACAGTACAACCGCAGCGTTACGCCGTTTCCGCGGGACGCCGTCATTCCTCTTCAAATTTGGAATTAAACAACCGTACCAAGACGTCCGCCGCCGCCTGCTCGTCCGGGCCGTCAGTAATGATCTTGATTTCCATCCCATAAGCCGCCCCCAGGGTGATGATGCCCATGATGGACTTCCCATTGATCCGGTCACCGTCTTTTTCAAGATATATGTTGCACTGAAAATCTTTCGTGGTCTGCACCAGAAGCGCGGACGGGCGGGCGTGTATGCCCGCGCGGTTTTGGATGGTAACGAATCGTTCTGTCATATCGGATTCCTTTTTATTTTATCCTGAAATTCTCATCTATAATATATCTGCCTAATATATCTTCCTATCAGATTATATCTTCCCGCATATCTTCCTGTTAGATTATATCTTCCTGCCCAAAATAAACCGACCGGGCGGTATCACTTTCTATCCATTTAAGGATATTCCGGTTAAATTCCCGGGCCGAATTGTAGCCCATTTTCTTAAGCCGCTCATTCATGGCCGCGGTTTCTATGATGATAGGGATGTTCCGTCCGGGCTTGACGGGAATTTCCAGTTTTGGGATGCTGACACCCAGTATCTCCATGACCTTCTCTTCTATACCCAAACGGTCGTAACTCTTCCTGGAATCCCATTCTTCCAGAACCACCACGAGTTGGATTTGCTTCCGGTCCCGGATAGCCCCGACTCCGAACAGGTGGGTTATGTTGATTATTCCCAGCCCCCGTATTTCCATGTGATGGCCGATAATCTTGTTGGCCCCGGCGCCCATAAGGATATTGCCGTTGACGCAGCGGATTTCCACCACATCGTCCGCCACAAGCCGGTGGCCCCGCTCTATAAGCTCCAGGGCGTTTTCACTCTTTCCCACGCCGGAATCCCCCAAAATAAGAATTCCCACGCCGTACACCTCAACCAGCACCCCGTGTATGCTCTTTTGCGGCGCAAAGATGTCCGAAAGGATGCGCATGATCCGGGAAGAAAATTCCGCTGTTCCGAGATCAGTCTGGAGTATGGGGCACTGGGCGGTTTCAGCTTCTTCAAAAAACGCCTTGTCCGGCATCAGGTTATGCGTAAAAATACAGCATGGGATGGAATAGGCAAACATCTGCTTAACGGTCTCAAGCGTTCCTTGTCCGGCGAGTTTCCTGAGGTAGGCGGCCTCCCCGCGTCCGAAAAGCTGTATGCGATGGGACGCAAACGACTCGTAAAACCCGGACAGCGCCAGTCCGGGCCGGTTCAGATCCGGAATACCAATTTTCCGCGTCAGACCTTTTCGGCCTCCTATACAGTGAAGATTAAGGGAATTATGTTCCTTGAGGTCTATATCAATGAGATCCAGGACTGTGAACCGCTTTACAGCCATAGCCTCATCATACTCGAAAACAGCGGATTAGTGAATAGCCGGGCGTCTTATTTCTATTTTGTTGCTCTTCCGTGTTGAATGCGGGCGTTTTCAAACCAGCGCGCAGCCGCCGGACACGAAAAATCACCGGCTAATCGTGGGACGGATTCTTCCGAACCTTTTCTATAGCGGTTGAAACCGCCTCTTTTACGCTGTTGGCGTAGGCTTCATCGCTCATGGCTTGAGCCGCATAGAGGGTTCCCAGCAGAGAAAAACGATAATAGGGCTTTACCGTATTGAGGGCAACGGCGGCCATATCCACCACGCAGTCATTGCAGGTACAAATTTCCCCGTCAAAAGATTCAAGCTGCCGGCCCAGTTCTTCTAAAACCATCGTTTCCGCTTCGTTTTTCAGTAATTCAAAATCATACGTATCTAGTAACGCCATATTTTCTCCCAATTCATCGGGGCTTTTCGAAAAGCCTCAATTATCTTTAGCTTTGGATGCGAATTTGGCGAATTTGGCGTGGAAGACAATATTAACGATTCCAACCGGCCCGTTCCGTTGTTTGGCGATAATCAGTTCCGTCGGTATCGTTCCCGGCCCAATTTCCACTTCGCCGTTGTTTTGATCCATTTTCCGGTCCCGGTGCAGGAAAATCACCAGGTCCGCGTCCTGTTCTATAGACCCTGATTCTCTAAGGTCCGCCAACCCGGGCCGTCCGGCGTGTTCTCCACCCCGTTTACCCTCCACTTCCCGGCGTACTTGGGAAAGGGCCACAATGGGTATGCCCAGTTCCCGGGCGAGGCTCTTGAGGGAGCGGGATATTTCGGCTACCTGCTCATGCCGGGGTATCTGCGAGTTTTCCGAGGAGATAAGGGTAAGATAATCAATAAAAAGGATTTCCACTTTCTGCTGGGATCGGAGCCGCCTGGCCTGGGAACGAAGGTCTAAGAGCTTCATGTTCGGCATATCCACGATATACAGGGGCGCCTCGTAGATTTTTCCCGCGGCGTCCAGAAGATTCGAGAATTCCGAAGGTTTCAGTTTTCCGAGCCGTAAGGAGTTGGATTCGATGTTCGCTTCCCCTGAAATGAGCCGCTGAACCAGGGCCACGTCGGACATTTCCAGCGTGAAAAACGCGGTAGGAACTTTCTGGTGTATCGCGATGTTGGTCGCCATCGTCAGGGCCAGGGCGGTCTTTCCGATAGAAGGCCGGGCGCCTATGATGATCAGTTCCGAAGGCTGAAAACCGGATGTATACTGATCCAGGTCGTCAAACCCGGAAGGAACGCCGGTATATTGGCTTTTTGAATGATACCGGCTTTCAATGATGTTGATGACCGGCGGGATGATTTCCTTAATGCTCTTAAACGTGAGGGTTTGCCGCGAATCGGTAAGCTCAAAAATCCGCTGTTGGGTTTCCTCCAGAATAACCCGGGATTCCTGGGACTCATCGAACGATTTTGCGACAACCTCGTTGGAAACCCGTATTAGGGAACGCTTGAGGGAACAGTCCTGAACAACTTTTGCGTAATAATCAATGTTGGCGGTAGTGGGCACTACATTGGTCAGGGACGCAACATAGGCCGGCCCTCCCGCCCCGTCAAGTTCGCCGGTTCTCCTCAGCTCCTCAACTATGGTGATAATATCCGCCTTCAAGCCCTGATCGGCGAGAGTTCTGACGGCCTCAAAAACCCGGCGGTTCCGGTTCACGTAAAAATCGCCGGGCTTGAGGTATTGCATAGCGACGGAAACAGCGTCCGCATCAAGAAGCATAGCCCCCAGCGTCGCCTTTTCCGCTTCTTCATTATGAGGAGGTATTTTGTCTTTAAGTCCCTCTGCCATAAACCCTTATAGGAACCGCCCGCGTTCCGTTCCGAATGTTACGCCTGATCCGGCGTCTCTGCGGCGGGGACGCCGCCTGCAACAGAGGGTTCTTCGCCGGCGGAAACTTCCGCCGCCTGCGCTTCAACCGCCGGTGCCTCAACCGCCTGCCCCTCAGCCTGTTCCCCGCGGCGGTGCCGGTCTTTTCGAACCGGGGCGGGGCGCCGGGGTTCTACCTTGATAACCTGGGCTTCTACGGTTAGTCCAATCTCTGCGGAAGCGCTTTCGTAGAGCTTAACCGTTACCTTGTACTTGCCTACACTCTTAAAGCTGTTGCCCGGCAATTCCACTCGTTTCCGTTCCGTGGGAAAACCCTGCCGGGTAAGTTCGTCCGCCACCGTCTGGCTGGTAACGGCGCCGTAGAGTTTTCCATTGGCCCCAGCCGGCATAGAGATAACCAGTTCCAAGGCTTCTAATCTCTCTTTCAGACCCATAGCGTCATGGCGTTTCGCCGCCTTACGGGCTTCGATTTCTTCCCGCCGGGACTCAAACTTTTTGATGTTCTTTTCAGTATACGGCAACGCTATGCCCCGGGGAAAAAGGTAATTCCGGGCATACCCTTTAGCGACGTCTTTGACGTCTCCTTCTTCTCCCAGGGTGTTCAAATCTTTGTTCAAAATTACTTTCATGTTTCAAGCTCCTTGTATGTATGGACTCTGAACCGAACTTGACGCCCGCGTCTTCGCCGAGTTCACATCCCCGGAGTAGAGGATGGTCCTTTGATTTTCGGCGCCCGAAAGGGCGCCCAATTTTCTGCGATGCCGAGGAGGATCAAACCTCCCAAAAGCACCACGTTAATTCCAGGACTAAAGATCAGCATAACAAAGAAAACGTTCAATGCCAGCCGGAAAAAAGGCGGGAGATTCGTACGAGTGATGCTGTACGCAACGATTCCGCCGCCTTGAGCCAGATACAGAATACCGCAAACAACCAAACCATTCCACGCCATGATTTCCAAGAACGATATTCCCCATTTCTTCCCTACAAGAACCGCAAGAAGGGAAAAAGACAGGACCCAGATGAAAACCGGCGGAACATGAAAGTCCGCCAGGGCCCTCCCTCTCCTGATCCGGCGAAAAACCCACACCAGCGTCAGGGCGATCTGACGATTAATAAAGAAGAAAACCATACAAGATGCCGTCACCCCGCCGCGAAGAGCCGAAAATATGAGGGTCTCCACGATGAAATCCGGCGTCAAATATTGTTCCAAAAGGGACTGCCTTACCACGTCCGCTCCCGCGGACGCGGTATACAACGCCGACAATGCTTCCGCCTGGGTACGGATAAAGCCGCTAAAAGCCGTATTCTGGCGGAGGGAGGCTATTACGGGCAAAATCAACAGGGCGACAACGCACGACGCGGCTACAAAACGGTACACCCCCGGAACACGCGCCGGGGAATACTTCTTCACCGGTTCGGAGGCGTCCGTAAAAGAAGGGGCCATCACCCACGTAAAAACCGCGGCAATCACCGCGAAATGGACAAGGCCCCCCGCTGTTTGATCCCAGGGATAGGCGGAAAAAACAGCCGTTCCCGCCGACCAAACACCATTCCCTATTACCGCCAGAATCAGACAAACCCACGCGGCCCTAAAACCATAGCCCGCCGCCATGACGCCCAGGGGCAGCAAATACAAAAAACCAAAGAACCAAAAGCGCGATAATAAAACACACAAAACCGCGCCTGTTACGACAGGTATATATGGAATGGCAAAACTCTGCCGGGAAATCACGAGAACCGGCTCTTGGTTATTCGGCGACGAAGGGAAGCAAGGCAATAATCCGGGCCCGTTTAATAGCCTCGGCCAAGACCCGCTGGTGTTTCGCGCACGTCCCTGTAATCCTGCGGGGCAGAATTTTTCCCCGATCCGTGATAAACCGGCGCAGCACGTCCGCGTCTTTGTAGTCAATCTTCAGTTTCTGGGTGCAAAATTTACAGACCTTCTTCTTGAAAAAAATCTTCCCTTTTCCACCGCTGCGACCGCCCCGGTCTTCACTGTCCCGGCCATCCATTTGGGTTTCTACACCCCTGTCCTGCCGAGGGTGCTCGTTTTCTCCGTGTCTTTCATCAGACATACGTACTCCTTACTCTCAAAATCGTCATGTTTAAAACCACGCTTCCCGCATTACGCCGCGTTGGTTACCCCGGTTAAAATGGAATATCATCGGAAAAACCATCGTCTCCCGCGGGCCGCCCTCCATCCCGGGGAGGCCGCTCCGCGCCGCCTTCATTCCGGCGTTCCTGGTATCCCCCCCCGCCTTGGCCATAGCCGCCGCTGGTGGATCCGCCCGGCCCGCTGCCGAGAAGCTGGATGTTATTCGCTACGATCTCGACTTTGGAGCGGTTCTGACCATCCTGCTCCCACCGGTCCTGCCGGAGTTCGCCGTCAATCCCTATCTGTTTTCCTTTTACCAGATACTGGTTCAGGGACTCACCCTGCCTTCCCCAAAGAACGATATCGAAAAAATTCGCCTCATCCACCCATTGATCGCCGGATTTGCGCCTGCGGTTAATAGCGACCGCGAACTTGCATACCGCCTGACCCCCTGCGGTATATTTAAGTTCCGCGTCCCGGGTTAATCTCCCCACCAGCACGACATGGTTAATATCCGCCATTGATTCCTCCTATCGTTCCACCTTCACGAAAAGGTATTTAAGAAGATTTGCGTTAAGTTTGAAAACCCGATCAAGAACAGCGATTTTTTCCGGTTCAACTTTAATGGTATAAAGGACATACCGCCCTCTCCGGCGTTTTTTGATCTCATAGGCCAGATCCCGGTCGCCGGTTTCATCGGTCTTCTCGATCTCAACCCCGTTAGAATTCAAGTCGGCTTGCAGACGCTCCCGGCCTGTCTGATAGAGGTCATCTTCCAAAGGGAAGATAACTGTCAGCTCATACTGACGCATAGGTCCTCCTTACGGACTAAAAAATTGGCCCGCCTTAAAGACGGACAAAGAGGCAATTCTTTATACCCCAGTTCCGGAGTTTAGTCAAGAAGGCATACGTGCGGCACAGCGATTCCGACTTAAAATCCGCTTAGTTAGGGTTTCAGGCAGCCATTACACCCTCTTTGTAACTCTTTATCCTGTTTGGAATTAGCCATTTACCTAATTTCTTGTAATATAACGGCTTACACCATTTGGGCAATATTTTTCGTGAGGCGGCGCGCCCCCTTGACCTGCTCCCGGTTCTTTTAATACACTTATCTCTATACGCCATCTTAGCTCAGCTGGCAGAGCACTTGACTTGTAATCATGAGGTCTTCGGTTCGATTCCGAAAGATGGCTGAATGTTTTTTCGTGTATGCAGGATTCCAGCAGGGGCGGGGGCTTTCCCCGGACGGGGGCGCCCCTGCGTTTCTTTTTATTGAGCGACGAACTCCGCCCCCCGTTCCTCTTTTACCTCAAGGGAAGAAAGGGAAAGATACAAGTAGGGGAACCCGTCTTCTTCGTAGGATTTCAGCACCCCCGCGGCTTCCACCCAGGCATCCTCTTCGGGATACTGAGGGGAATCCCCGTCCCAGGCAACCTCAAACCCGGCGCTCCCGTCGTCGCCGCAGCAGCCGGGCCCGTAGCGGATCACGAAACAGTAGGACGCGTCGTACCCCGGCACGGACGTGGATTTGAAGAGGCCCTCCAGCTTGATGATTTTTCCCATATAGTCTTCCGGGTTAAGGTAGACGTCGTTGGTCTGGGCAATGAACATCTTCTCTTTTATCTCTATAACAGACTCACCATCCGGGGCGGGTGTTTCATCGCCGGACAGGGCGTCCGCCGTCTCTGAATCCTGACCGCCTGTTCGCGGCGACGCTATCGAGCGGGTGCCGGCGGCGTTGCGCTGGGCCGCCGCGCCGGAACCGCCTGACCCACAGCCGGCTAAAACGGCAAGCAGCGCCGCGGCGGAAACGATGCCCCTCGCAAGCCGGGATAATCGCAACTTAGTTCTGTACGTATTCATTTCGTTTACTCCTTTTAATTAAGGCTATGCCCCAAAAGATAAAGAACGCCAGGATATTGCAAAGCACCACGCTGGCCCCGGTTGGCGCGGTATAGACATAGGAGATCACCACGCCGATAAAAAAACAGCTCACCGAAACCAAGGCGGAACTTACGGTTACTGTTTTGAACCGTTTGCAGACGCGCATGGAGGTGAGGGCTGGAAAGATGATGATGCTTGATATGAGCATGGCCCCCATCATCCTCATTCCTAAAACTATAGTAACGGCGGTGAGGAAGGCAATAAGCATGGTGTAGAGTCCGGTTTTTGTACCCGTTGCTTTGGCGAAGCCTTCGTCAAAGGTAACCGCGAAAATCCGGTTGTAACAGAGGACGAAGAGGGCCAACACCGTTACGGACAGAATAACGCTCAAGGTAACATCGTTTTTGCTCATGGCCAGGATGCTGCCAAAAAGGTAGTTGCATACATCGGTGTTCATCCCGGTAGTGACGGAGATCACCACGACGCCGACAGCCAGGGCCCCGGAGGAGATCATGGCGATGGCGGCGTCCCCCCGGATCTTGTGGTTCTCGCTCAGTCTGAGGAGGAAGAAGGCCGCGGCCACCACCACCGGAATAGAGATCGTAAGGGGAGCGGCGTTCACAGCCGTGGCGATGGCCAGGGTTCCGAATCCCACATGGGAAAGTCCGTCGCCAATCATGGAATAGCGTTTCAGGACCAGGCTGACTCCGAGAAGGCTGGCGCAGAGGGACACCAAAAATCCGACAACCACCGCCCGGACCAGGAACGTATAAGAAAACATTTCCAGAAGTAATTCAATCATTCAGATCCCCCAAAAAATTTTTACCAGCGTCGGATTTTTTATAATCTTCCGGTTTCCCGAAGAAGCGCTGTTCGTTTTTCAGATGCAGTATCCGGGAGGCGTACCGCATAGCGCCCTGCATATCGTGGGAAACCATGATGACGGCGATCCCGGCTTCCCGGTTTATCCGCTCAATGAGGCGGTAGAGTTCGGGAGTAACCAGAGGATCGAGACCCGCCGCGGGTTCATCCAGGATGAGGAGCCGGGAACCCGCGCAGAGGGAACGGGCCAGAAGCACCCGCCGTTGCTGCCCGCCGGAGAGTTCCCGGTAGCACCGGTTCCGCAGTTCCCCTATTCCCAGGCGGGCCAGGTTTTCCTCCGCCGCCTGTTTGTCCCGCCGGGTGTAAAAGGGATGGAACGCCCGCTTCCCCAGCCTCCCCGAAAGGACCACCTCGTAGACCCCGGCGGGAAAATCCTGGCGGGCCGCCATTTGCTGGGGGAGATACCCGATCTCCCTGGCGGTAAGAGCGCCCCCAAAAGTTATCGTCCCGGCGTCGGGCTTTTTCAATCCCAAAATCCCCCGGATAAGGGTGCTTTTCCCGGAACCGTTTTCCCCAAGGATCCAGAGATAGTCCCCGGCTTCCACCGTGAAATTAACGTCTCTGAGGACGGTATCGCCCTCGTAGGCGAATGAAACATTCCGGCAGGTGAGGATGGTCATAAGCGCCCGCCGCGTTCCACGCCGGCGGCGCCGTCTGAGCAGCAGTCCGCCGGATCCGCTGGTATACTTTTTGTCGTTGGCTTCACAAAAATCCTCCTCAACTATGGACAACAAGCGGCCGCGTCGTAATCATGGCCGGTATATCCTTCGGAACCAAATCAGGCGTTAAAACGGGCTTTGAGGGTAATCCCTGTAACCGGACCATTACTATGGAAGAACGTATACCCGAAGAGTTGCGAAAAACCACAACGCCCAGGACCACGGCCCGGAACGCGCGAAGACGGCGCAGGATGCTCATAGACTCCTCTATTATACCGCGCTTTACGTTATATTGACAAGATTATCTGATGCGGCTATAGTAAGGTAAATAATCGGAGATTCAGTTAAAAAGGGTCGGTCGAACGGCCCTTTTTTTATAATGAAAAGGCGGAGTAATGCGGTATACCCCACAGGAGGCGGAGCCGGTATTTAATTCTCTGGAAACGGTTGTCAGGGGATTAGGGATGACCCTGATAGAAGTAAGCGTATCCCAGCATCGGGGGAGCGTACAGGTTCGGGTGACGGTGGATAAGGGGAGCCCTGTGGGAACCGATGATTGTTCCCGGATCCATCGGGCCGTTATTCCCCGGTTGGAACTGGCTTTTTCAGGGAAGGATCTGTACCTGGAGGTCTCTTCTCCCGGGATAAACCGTCTTATCAAGGACGGGGCGGAATTCCGGTTCTACCTGGGCCGGGGGATCCGGTGTTACCGGACTGATATTTCCGATTGGACGGGGGGCGTTCTTTTGGCCGCGGATTCTGAAGGGATAACCCTGAACGGAAAAGATGGTCTAATCTCGTTATCTTATGGGATTATAACGAAAGCGCGGTTAGAGGATGGCGCGTTCCCGGAAAGCGGCGGCCGGCCGGTTCTATCCGGAAAAAATGGACAAAGGCAGGAAGATGGTACGCCGGAAACATAATAAAAGCTTACAGGAGGTTTATTCTCGTGGCTACAGATATGTCGGAGGCAATTAGCCAGTTGATTCAGGATCGGGGTATTTCGGAAGACCTGATTCTGCGGACCATAGAAAACACCCTCTTGGCGGCGTATAAACGCCGGTATGGAAGCGCGGACAACGCTATAGTCCGGTTTAGCGAGAATAACCGGGAAGTTTCGATCTATGCGCAAAAAAAGATCGTGGACGGGGTTTACGATCCGGTGGCGGAGATAGACCTTGAGGAGGCGAGGGAACTTAACCCTGACGCCGAAATGGGGGATGACCTTCTTATTGAGATAAATCCAAAGGAATTCGACCGGATTTCGGTACAAAGCGCCAAACAGACCGCCCAGCAGTCTATTAGGGAGATACAGAAGGACAGCCTCCATTCGGAATACCGCGATAAGGTTGGGGAGATTATCATTGGGTATTACCAGCGGGAGCGGAACGGGAACATTTATGTGGACCTGGGGAAGCTGGAGGGGATACTCCCCAAGAAATTTCAGTCCCCCCGGGAAAGCTATCATGTTAACGATAGAATCAAAGCTCTGATAAAAGAAGTGAATAGGATCCCTTCAGGACTTCAGATCGTTCTTTCCCGGTCTCATCCGGAATTTGTCCGGGCTGTTTTTGAGCTTGAAGTTCCGGAAATCTACGATAAAATCGTGGAGATCCACAAAATAGTCCGGGAGCCCGGATACCGTACCAAACTGGCGGTTTATTCAAACCGGGATGATGTTGACCCTGTGGGGGCCTGTGTGGGTCTCAAGGGAGTACGCATCCAAGCGGTCATACGGGAAATGGAAGGAGAAAAAATTGATATTCTCAAATATGATCCAGACCCCCGGAAATTTATCAAGAACGCCCTCTCTCCGGCGGAAGTCAGGGATGTGATTATTTTGGATGAAGCCAAGCATCAGGCGTTGGCGGTGGTGGCTGAGTCCCAGCTTTCCCTTGCCATTGGAAAGCAGGGGCTTAACGTCAGACTGGCGAACCGTCTTGCGGACTGGAATATTGACGTCAAAACCGACATCCAGTTTGCGGAAATGGATATTGCCAGCGAATCCCGGCGCGCGGTTTCGGAACTATTCGGAGACGCCGAGGAATACGAGGAAGAAATTTCCCGCATTTCCGAGCTTCCCGGAGTGGATACGGAAACGGCCGCGGCGTTGCGGGAAAACGGCGTTGACTTTATTGAGGATTTCCTGGATCTTCAAGACGATGCCGTTTCCAGCCTCACGGGAGTTACGGCGGAGCAGTTGGATGTCCTGCGTAAACTCATTGAAGAGTACGTAGAAATCGTAGAAGAAGAGGAAGATGAAGAAGAGTCCGCCGAAGGGGAAGCGCCGGAGGGCGGTGAGGAAGCCGGCGAAGCGGCGGTTGAGGAAAGCGATGAAGTTGAAGAATATGAATGCCCCGATTGCGGCGCAAAGATTAACCCTTCGATGACAAATTGTCCTAACTGCGGAGTTGGACTTAGTTTTGAATATGAGGAAGAATAAAGACTTGCGAGAAAATCGAAGTATTTAAAGGTGGATCATGGCTGAGGAATTAGATAACGTTCAAAAACCCAAAGTAGAACTCATTAAACGGCAAAGATACGATCGGGAGGCCCAGGGGGGAAAAGCGGTTTCTTCCCCCAACGCGGTCAAAAAGGTGATCGTTGTAAAAAAGAAACCCGCGCCTGCATCCGCCGTTCCAGCGCAGGAGCCGGTAAAAAAGACTCAGCCTAAGATCGTCGTCGCCGCTAAACACGGAAACGCGGAAGGGGAGTCTCCCCCCGAAGCGGTTCCCATTAAAGAACCGGGAAGCGTTCCACCGCCCGTTCCGGCGTCTGATAAGGCCGTTCCCTCTGAAGTCCGGAAAGATGAAACCCCCGTTATTGCCAAAAGTCCTTCGGGTGAATTGCAGGTGGTTTCCCTTCCCGTAGTGCAGCGTCCTACCAGCGCGGCGGGGAAGGTGGGGGGCCGCTTTGTAGGGCCTCGTCCGCTGCGGGAAGACGGCGGTCCCAACCGGGGAGATCGGAGCGGTTCCTCCTTTTCTCAACGCCCTGCCGGAACGCCGGGCAGACCAGGGAGCAGGCCCGGGGGCAACCGGCCCGGCGGCGGTGAAGGGCAGGGAAACCGGGGCGGCCAGGGGCAGCGTTTCTATAGCGGGCAAGGAAGCCCCCGGCCAGGGGCCCCAAGACCCGGCGGCAGGTTCGGCGGCGGTATGCCCGGGGGCGGCCGGCCCGGCGGCTTCGCGGGACCTCGTACCGGTTCAGGCGGCGGCTTTTCCGGCCCCCGCACCGGTTTTGGAGGGGGAGGCGCGGGACCCCGTCCCGGTCCCGGCGGCGGGTTCTCCGGCCCCCGTACCGGCCCCGGCGGCGGCTTCCGTTCCGGACCGAGGCCGGGTATGCCCCGGGGTCCGGGAAACGCCTCTCCGGTGGGAGTTCCGTCCGCTGATGGAAAAGGTCCGGCAAAAAAGACCTTCAAGCCGAAAAAGGCGGCCTATCAGCGTAAGGAACAGGAAATGGAGGAGAAACTCCTCCAGGCGAAGAAAAAAATCGCCAATGTGACCAATCCGGTTCCCAAGTCCATCGACATTATGGAAGTAGTATCCATATCTGAATTGGCCAAGAAGATGAATCTTAAAGCATCGGATCTCATTCATAAGTTGATGACTATGGGGATGATGGTTACGATAAACCAGCAGATTGATGCGGATACCGCCACGCTGCTGGCCGCTGAATATGGGGCGGATGTTAAGATCATCAGCCTCTATGATGAAACGGTTATTGCAACCGAAGCCGATAACGACGCCACTAAGTCCCCGCGTCCGCCGGTGGTAACCGTGATGGGGCATGTTGATCATGGTAAGACTAAACTGCTGGATGCCATACGGAGTTCCGATGTCGTGGCGGGGGAATTTGGCGGCATCACCCAGCATATAGGGGCGTACATGGTGGACACCCCGCATGGAAAGATCACGTTCCTGGACACCCCCGGCCATGAGGCTTTTACCCGGATGCGCGCCCGGGGCGCCCAGGTTACGGACATCGTGGTCCTGGTGGTCGCCGCCGACGACGGGGTCATGCCCCAGACCATAGAGGCGGTTAACCACGCCAAGGAAGCGGATGTACCCATCATTGTGGCGGTGAACAAGATGGATAAGCCGGACGCCAATCCTGACCGGGTCAAGAGCCAGCTTTCCGAGTTGGGGCTTATGCCCGAGGAATGGGGCGGGCAGACGATGTTCGTGGAACTTTCGGCCCTCAAAAAAGAGAATATAGACAAACTCATAACCGCCATTCTTCTGGAAGCGGAAATTCTTGATCTTAAAGCCAATTACGATTTTAAGGCCGAAGGTAAGATTCTGGAAGCCCGGATAGACCACGGACGGGGTATCGTCGCCACCGTCCTGGTTGAACGGGGCACCCTCAGGATAGGCGAGTCTTTCGTGGCCGGGATTTGGCCCGGCAAGGTTCGGGCCCTCTTTAACGACAAGGGCGAAAAGGTCGCCGAGGCGACTCCCGCCATGCCGGTGGAAGTTCTGGGTTTTGAGGGCGGTCCCAATGCCGGGGAACCCCTTCAGGTAGTGGATGATGAAAAAGTCGCCCGAAGCGTTTCCGCGAAGCGGCAAGAACTCAAGCGGTTTGAGGACGCGAAGAACGTCAGGAAGATCACCCTTGATAATCTGAGGGATACGATCAATGAAGGGACTGTTCAAGAACTCAAGGTCATCATCAAGAGCGATGTCCAGGGTTCCGCCGAAGCGCTCCGTTCCAGCCTTGAAAAACTTTCCACCAAAGAAGTCAGGCTTCATGTCATTCAGGCCCTTCCCGGCGCCATCAATGAGGGAGACGTGGACCTGGCTATCGCGTCCAACGCCATCATCATTGGGTTCAACGTGCGCCCCGTTCCCAAGGCAAAGCTCCTGGCGGAGCAGGAGAAGGTGGACATACGCAAGTACAACGTCATTTACAAGGCGGTAGAAGAGATACAGCTGGCCATGGAAGGGATGCTTGCGCCGGACACCAAAGAAGAAACTATCGCCCAAGCGGAGGTTCGGAATACCTTTAAGGTACCCAAAGCCGGAACTATCGCCGGTTGTTATGTTCTTTCGGGAACGGTTAAGCGGAGCGCCAGCGTCAACGTCATCCGGGAAGGGATTGTCGTTCATACGGGAAAGATCGCCTCCCTCAGACGTTTCAAGGATGATGTCAGGGAAGTAGCCGCGGGGTACGAATGCGGCATGGGTCTTGAGGATTTTGACGACATCCGGGTGGATGATCAATTTGAAGTCTTTGAGATTGTCGAAGTGGCGCGAAAACTAAACTAAGGAGCTTCCTGCGGGACCTTGCGCGGCCCAGCTTTTCGGACGGTGCCGCGCAATGCAAACAGCAAGGCCGGAAATATGAGCGAATACAGATTAGAACGGATAGGGCGCCTCTTTCAAGAAAAGATAGGTTCCCTCATTGTGGAAGGACGGATTAAAGATCCCAGGGTGGATACGTTTCTTTCGATTACCAAGGTCAGCGTATCCCGGGACCTCTCCTATGCCGATATTTATGTTTCAAGTTTTAAAACCCCTCAAGGGCTTGTTAAAGGAGTCGCGGGCTTGCAAAACGCCGCCGGTTTTATTCAGGCGCAGCTCGCTAAAGATGTCAGGCTGCGGCAAACCCCCCGCCTCAGGTTTTTTGAGGATTCCGGAATGCGGGAGGGATTTGATCTTATAAAAAAGATTGAAGGTTTATCCCGTCATGAAGAACCCGCGGGTAATGACGGCGCGGCCGATCAGGAGCATGCATCCGGACATGAAGACCGGTGAGACATCGGGAATCGGGGGTTCCGGTTTTATTTTATTGAATAAAAAACCGGGGATTACATCGTTTCAGGCTTTGAACAGCGTAAAAACAGCCTTTTCTACCGGTAAGGTGGGGCATACAGGAACGCTTGACAAGTTCGCTTCCGGGTTGCTCCTTGTTCTGGCGGGCCGGGCGGTGAAACTTACTCCCTGGTTCTCCGGGTGCGACAAGGAGTACGAAGGGACTATATGTTTCGGGATGGAAACCGACACCCTGGATCCCGAAGGGGTCCCGGTTGCGGAAGCGCCGATCCCGGACAGGGAAATCGTGGAAGCGGTAGTCCCCCGGTTTACAGGGCCTATACTCCAGGCGCCCCCCGCGTATTCGGCGGTTCATGTGGATGGGAAGCGGGCCTACGCGCTTGTCCGCTCAGGGATGCCGGTGGAAATGCGGGAACGCCCCGTGGTGATTCATTCGCTGGAACTCCTTTCTTTTGAGCCTCCTCTGGCCCGTATCCGGGTACGCTGTTCTAAGGGGACGTACATCCGTTCCTTGGCGCGGGATATAGCCCTGGCGGCGGGTTCACGGGGGTATGTCGCCGAGCTGACCCGGACCAGGATTGCGGGATTCCATCTTTCTGAGGCTGAGGACGGCCGTTCGGTTCCATCACGGCTCAGGCCCATTACGTCGGATGTATTCGCCGCTTTGGGCGTCCCGCACGTGGAAGCGGAAGACGGCGCGGTTTCCGGCCTCCGCCAGGGGAAGCTCCTTGGCCCCTTTCTCAGGAGCGGGGCTCTGCGATTTTTCCCTGATGAGGAGGGCTGTTCCCAGAATTGCGCGGGAGTTTTTGATAAAAGTGGGAATTTAATCGCGGTAATTGAGAAAAAAAACGGGGGCGGCTGGGGTTACGGGTATGTCTATGCTGGCCCTTGAATGGCCCCGGTTTATCCAGGGGGCTCTGCAAGACGCCGCGCCCGGTTTGGAAAGGAAAACCGCCATGACCATCGGGGTTTTTGACGGTTTGCACCGGGGCCACCAGGCGCTCATTGAGCGGATAGTCCGCAAGCGGCCTTCCCTGGTTCCCGCCGTGGTTACATTCAAACAAAATCCCAAGGCCGCTCTGAAAAAACCGGGATGGACCGGGGACCTTCTGAGTCTCAACCGGCGGCTTGCCTTTTTTGAGAACCTGGGAGTGGAAGTAGTTATTCTGATTGACTTTTCTCTGAATTTCAGTAAAATGGCGGGTAAGGATTTTATTGATCTCCTTATCCGGTGGGGAAACCCGTTATTTATGGCAATAGGAGCCGGGTTTCATTGCGGGCGTCACATGGATACCGGTGCCGCGCACATTAAGGCGGGTATGAACGGGGCGGGGATTTCGGTAGATGTGGTAGAATCGGTTTTGGAAGGTTCCAATACGGTAAGTTCCAGCCGGATCCGGTCCGCGATTGCTGAGGGAAACATGTCCCGGGCCGCCCTTCTTTTGGGCCGGAATGTTGAAATTGACGTCAGTGGAACAGCGGTGAGTGTTCGGACGGAAGGGTTGTTTTATCATACCGCCTCTCAGACCCGGATAATCCCGCCGCCAGGACGGTATAGTACGGTGCTCCATGGAAAAGACGCCGGTTTGGGAATAAAAACCGATGTTTTTGTTGAAAAAGACGGCGTTTTTGTTCCCCTTTCGATTAACGCGGAATGGATAGAATTTTTAGAAGCCGGCGGTTAGGCGGGCTGGTATGCGGCGCGGCAGAGTGAAGATGCAAGCGGCCTTTATGTGTTTTTGAGGAGTGTAAATATATGGCGTTAGACAAAGAAGAAGTGGCTTCTCTGGTAACCAAGTTCGGTAAAAACGAAAAAGATACCGGCACGTCGGAAGTTCAGGTTGCGTTGTTGACCGAGCGGATTAAGCAGCTTACGGGACACTGCAAACAATTTAAAAAGGATAAGTCCAGTCAGCGCGGGCTTTTGATCCTTGTAGGCAAGCGGCGCCGTATCTTGAAGTACTTACAGCGGACGAATTTGGAAAAATACCGGTCCTTAATCAAAGAATTGGGGCTCCGCAAGTAAGCGGGTAAAACTGGTCAACCGACGGTTTTATCGGACGGGGGAGTTTGGCGCGCTTCGCACTTAAAACCCCCAAAAAATCGCCGATCAGGTGATTTTTACCCTGCAAACTCCGTCTGACCGAAAGTCCGCAGCATGTCGGTTAATCGGGATTTTTATGTTGCTGTTGACGTAAAAATCCACAGGTGCAACAGGTTGCTGGTACCCGAAACCGGACGAAAAAGCAGGGTGGCCGGGAGCGGGTTTTTTGTATTCCGGTATGACGCGCCGGGTATATTCAAAATTAATGTGGAAAAGGAACTATGGTTCAAAGAGTAACACTTCAAGTCGCCGGCAAGGAGCTTATCCTTGAAACCGGCAGGATTGCAAAACAGGCTAACGGAGCGGTGTTTGCCCAATACGCGGGTTCCGCAGTCATTGCTGCGGTTTGTTCGTCTCAGGAAACGGTGGAGGGCTTGGATTACGTCCCCTTAACGGTGGATTACAACGAAAAATACTATGCCGCCGGTAAAATCCCCGGCGGGTTCATTAAACGGGAAAGCCGCCCCAAGGATAAGGAAATCCTTGTGTCCCGGCTTATAGACCGGCCCATGCGGCCGTTGTTTGAAAAGGCGTTTGGCCGGGAAATACAGGTGGTGCCGACGACGGTTTCCGCCGATCAGGTGAATCCCCCGGATATTGTAGCTATTATCGCCGCCTCCGCGGCGGTTCATATTTCGGATATCCCTTTCAACGGCCCCATCGCGGGGGTGCGTATTTGCGCCCTGGGGGATGAATTGGTGATAAATCCCACCTACGAGGAAATCGAGAAGTCCTCTTTGGAAATCGTGGTGGCCGGGACGAAAGAGGGCATCACCATGGTGGAAGGGGGCGCTTCGGAAGTCAGCGAAGATCTGATGATCGCCGCGCTGGAAAAGGCCCAAAGCGTCATCATTGAACTCTGCACCCTCCAGGAAAAATTACGGGAATGTGCGGGCAAGGAAAAACTCCCCGTGCCGGAGAGTTCGCTGATCCTGGAAAACCGAGACGCCATCCGTTCCGCCGCCTACCCCCGGCTTGAGGCCGCCTGTTTTGTCAAGGGCAAGCAGGAGCGTCATGAAGCCATTCGGCAGATCAAGACGGAGACAGCGTCTCAATACGAGGAACAACTCGCCGACGAGGTTCAGAAAAAGCTATTTAACGGGCTCTTCGAAGACATGGAGTACGAGATACTACGTTCTTCCATTCTGGATAAGGGATTGCGGGTAGACGGACGGGGAACCGAGGATATACGGGACATTACCTGCGAGATTGGCGTTCTGAACCGGGCGCATGGTTCCGCCCTCTTTACCCGGGGCGAGACGCAGGCCCTGGTAGTTACCACCCTGGGGACTGTTTTTGACGAGCAAATTTTTGACGACATTGAGGGCGACAAGCGGGAGAACTTCCTGCTTCATTACAACTTCCCTCCGTATTCGGTGGGCGAGGTTGGCCGCATGGGTACGGGCCGCCGGGAAATAGGGCATGGAAACCTGGCCCGCCGGTCCCTGGAAGCCATGATTCCCTCCAAAGAAGAATTTCCGTATACCGTACGGGTCGTTTCGGAAATTATGGAATCGAACGGTTCATCTTCTATGGCTTCGGTATGCGGGGGTACTTTGTCCCTGCTCCACGCCGGGGTTCTCATGAAGAAGCCCGTGGCGGGGATAGCTATGGGGCTTATCACCGAGGGGAAGGGCGGTCCGGGGGATCGGTACGCGGTTCTTTCGGACATCCTGGGCGAGGAAGATCACCTGGGGGACATGGACTTTAAAGTGGCCGGGACCGCCGAGGGCATCACCGGCTTTCAGATGGATATCAAGATCGCCGGGGTAAGCCCTGAGGTGATGCGGAAAGCGCTGGATCAGGCCAAGCGCGGCAGGCTTCATATCCTTTCTATTATGAATAAAACTATCCAGAAACCAACCGCGCATATCAGCGAATACGCCCCCAAGATCGTAACCCTGCGAATAGATGTGGACAAGATAGGCGCGCTCATAGGTCCGGGGGGAAAGAACGTCAAGGCGCTTTGTGAGCAGTACAGCGTTACCATCAACACCGACAATGATGGGACGGTTACTATTTATGGGAAAAACACCAAAGATGCCGAAGAAGCCAAAGCGGCTGTTTTAGGCATTGTTTCAGACCCTGAAGTGGGCAGAATCTACAACGGCGTGGTACGGCGCATCATGGATTTCGGGGCTTTTGTGGAAATACTTCCCGGTAAAGAAGGACTGGTGCATATTTCCAAACTTTCCCGCCAGCGTATCGTGGGAGTTACGGATGTGCTCAAGGAGGGACAGGAGATACCGGTCAAGCTGCTGGAAATCGATAAGATGGGCCGGCTTAATCTTTCCTATATTGACGCCGTTGATCCGGCGGGGGAAGGTTCCGGAGGGGATCGGCGTCTCCGGAACGACAGGCCCCGCCGCTAAGGGAGGCCGGGAAGAAGGCCATGGGACGCCGAGGAATTCCATCGGTCAACGTATTCAAAATCGCTCCGGACGCCGGGCTTCCGGAATATGCAACGGACGGATCCGCCGGAGCGGATCTGAGGGCCCGGCTTTCCTCGCCGGTCTGCGTCCCTCCCTTGGGGCGGGCGCGGATTCCTACGGGATTGATCCTGGAAATTCCCGCGGGATATGAAGGCCAGGTGCGGCCCCGGTCCGGGTTAGCCGCCGCGAATGGGATTACGGTACTCAACGCTCCCGGCACCATTGATTCGGATTACCGGGGAGAGGTCGCGGTTATTGTAATCAATCTGGGGAGTGAAGCGTTTACGGTTAGGGACGGGGACCGTATCGCCCAGTTGATTATCGCCCCGGTATGCAGAGCGTCCTTCAGGGAAACAACGGAACTGTCGGAGACGAACCGTGGTTCCGGCGGATTTGGATCAACGGGAGTATAATGATCACCCCTAGTTCCCGGCGGCGGTCTCTAAAAAACAACCGTGGTGTTTCAGGAACCCTCTTTCGATACCTTGTGTCCGAAGCCCTGTTCTCTTTCCTGGTGGCTTTTCTCTTTTTCTTTTTTATATTTTTTGTCAACCAACTGTTGCTTCTGGCTCAGGAAATCCTGGCCAAAAAAGTTCCGTTTCATCAGGTCGCCTTGCTGGTGCTCTTCGCCATACCATCTATTATCGCCATGTCGGCTCCGTTTGCGTCCCTGGTTGGGATCCTTATGACTATAGGCCGGCTTACCTCGGACAATGAAATTCTCGTCATGCTTTCGTCGGGCCTCCCGTATCGTACTATTTTTATCCCTACTGTGGCGGTCGGCGTTTTTATTTCCCTGCTGTCGTTTTATGCCAATGACGTTCTCCTGCCTATGGGAACCATTCAGTTTTCTCGGCTTTGGCGGCAGATCATGGCCTCTACCCCGGCTCTGGAACTGGAAGCTAACTCGGTGAAACGGTTTAAGGATACGGTCGTGGTAACCGGAAACGTGGAGGGGAACAGTATCAACGACGTCCTCATCCTGGATAGAACGCAGGACGGGGAGCGCCGGCTTATCCTGGCCCGCAACGCCGAACTGCGGGATGCCGGCAGAGAGGGGTTAAGCCTGGATATGAAGGGCGCCTTTATCCAGTCGTCCAAGGAAGTCTCCCGGCGGGATTACGATTACGCTTCGGCGACATTTCTTCGGTACTGGGTTTCCCAGGAGGATATGATTCAAAATGTTTCTTCTATTACGCCGAGTCAGATGAGTTCTATTGATGTACTTAAAGAAATCCGGGTAAAAGAAGCGGCTCTTGCCGAAAAAATAGATGAACGGTACCGAAAGGTGACGGCCCAGGGTTTAGGCCTGGAAGCAATACTGCTCCGGGGCCCCAACCGGGAGGACTGGAACCGGCGGACGAATCAGGCGGCGGCCTTTATACGGGAAGTTGAAATCGCCGGGGATTTAAAAAAGGATCGGAGCCTTTCGAGATACCGCCTGGAATTTTACAAGAAATTTTCGATTCCCTTCGGGGCCCTTTCGTTTGTATTCCTGGCGGTTCCCTTGGGGCTTTTGGCAAAAAAAAGCGGGCAAACCGTTGGGTTTATCTTTGGCCTTATCATCGCGGTCCTGTACTGGGCCATGCTCCTGGGGGGGCAGACCTTGGGAGTGCGCCTTGGATATTCCCCCTTTTGGTGCATGTGGCTTCCCAATATTTTGGCCGTTTCGATTGGGCTTGTCATGTGTTTATTCAGGGTGCGGCATTGATATGATCCTGGACCGGTACTTGGTTAGACAGTTTTTCCCCGTTTTTCTCGTGGCTGTCTTTATGTTCGTCATGCTCCTTTCCTTGATCGATCTGTTCTCGAATCTGTGGCGCTACCTGAGTTATGAAGTGCCGCTCTCTCAAATGCTTTTGGTCAGTTACTATTACCTCCCCAAGAGCCTCTCCTACGCAACGCCGATTTCCCTCCTTTTTGCCGCGGCGTATACCCTGGGAGATCTCTATGCCCGGAATGAGCTTACGTCGATTTTTTCTTCCGGGATACCTTTTTGGCGGTTCAGCGTTTCCCTGCTGGTTATCGGGGCGGCGGTTTCGCTGTTCGCGTTTTTTTTTCAGGACCTGGTGGTTGTCCCTACGTTTAAGAAAAAAAACGACTTAAACCGCCAACTCTTACACCAGCAGCTTGCCGAAAATAATTCCGACATTGTCATCAAAGCCAGAAACGGCAGGCTCATCTATTCGGTCGATTATTTCGATGATTCGTCAACTAGTTTAAACGGCGTAAGCATTATCGAACAAAGCGATACAGGGGATTTCCTTTCCCTTATCCGGGCGCCCAGGGCTGTTTGGACCGGGGAATACTGGTCCTTCTCAAACGCGGTTATTTATTCCTGGGAAGGCGAATTCCTGCGGACTAAGACGATGGAAGCCTCCTCCGCCTACCGGGAAGCGCCTGAAATTTTTAGAAGAAGAGCCGTGAACGCCGAGGACCTTCCCGCAAAAGACGCCGCCGGCCTGGTCCGGGATCTGAGAAGCGCGGGGCTGCCCTTTACCGGCGCACTTGCGGATTATTACCACCGGTTCTCTTTTTCCGCCGTTTCTTTTGTGGTGATGATTCTTTCGATTTCTATGGGGGGGCGGTTCAAGAAGAATATCCTTCTTATGAGTCTTCTGGCCAGCCTGGTATCTACGGTGGTGTTTTATGTGATGGAGATGATCAGCATGATGATGGCCCGGCTGGGGTATATCCCTCCCATTATCGGGGCCTGGTTCCCGATACTGTTTTTCAGCGCCCTGGGCTTACTGCTCCTGCAAACCGCGAAAACCTGAGAGGGGATGTACTGATGACTGAGTCTTTTTTTACGATAACCGGCGGCGATTCCCGGTGTCCGGCCAGGACCGGCGTCCTCGCCCTTCCTCACGGGAAGGTATCGACGCCGGTATTTATGCCGGTGGGAACCAATGGGACCGTCAAAGCCCTACGGGAAGAGGACCTGACAGAGATAGGCTTTGAAATCATCCTCTCCAATACCTATCATTTGTATCTGCGGCCGGGCGCGGAGGTTATTGCCGCCGCCGGGGGCCTCCACAACTTTATGTGCTGGGACCGGAATATCCTCACCGATTCCGGCGGCTTCCAGGTCTTTTCCCTGGCCCCGTTCCGTAAGATTCGGGACGAGGGGGTGAGTTTTCGTTCCCATATTGACGGGTCGTATCACCAGCTTACACCGGAAAACATTGTCGCGGTTCAGGCGGTTTTGGGAAGCGATATTCAAATGCAGCTTGATGTCTGTACCCCCTGGGGCGTCTCGTATAACGAAGCCCGCGAGTCGCTGCGGATTACCGGATTGTGGCTTGACCGGGCAAAAACGGCGTGGGAAGCGGAACGGGATCGGGGGTACGCGGGAAAACTCTTCGCGATAGTTCAGGGAAATTTTTTCACGGATCTTCGGGAAGAGAGCGCCGCGCTGGCGCTTCAGTCCGATACGCCGGGCCTTGCTATTGGGGGCCTTTCCGTCGGAGAGGAGGAGCCGGTCTTCCTGGAATACCTGGCCTATACGGCGGCCCTGCTTCCCCGGGAAAAACCCCGGTACGTCATGGGAATCGGCACCCCGGAGTACATCCTTGCCGCGGTCGAACAGGGGATCGATATGTTCGACTGCGTGTTTCCTACCAGAACGGGCCGGAACGGTCATGTTTTTACCAGACAGGGGCCGTTGAGTTTAAAAAAAGCCGATAACCGCCTTGATTTTCAGCCGATAGATGAAACGTGCGGATGCAGGGTCTGCCGGAAATACAGCCGGGCCTACCTTCGTCATCTGTTTAAGACCAGGGAGATTCTGTGTTCCATGCTGGCCAGCTATCATAATCTCTATTTTCTCCACCAATTAGTTACCGATGCACGGGAGGCTATCCATGAGGATCGTTTTATGACCTTTAAGAAGTCCTTCCTCGACCATTATACCCGTTCTGGAGGCGAATCATAAAAAAGACGGCAGTTTTTCTGATTGTTTTGTTGTGCGCCGGTTTTGTATCCGGCCAGGACCTTTCTTCGTCCCCGGCTCAAGAACCGCCGGAGACTTCGCCGGTTATCCCGCCGGATGCGGCGGGACAGACCGGCTCCGAAAGGGCGGACGCCGAAGAACCGGCCGCCCCCCGATCCGCCCGTTCAACCTCCAGGCCGCCGGTCGTTCCTTCAGGTCCGTACCTGCCGACTTCCCAGAAAACGGTGGAAGAACAACGGCGCGACATCATCAGGTTCGGGACCGAGAACGAAATCGCCGCCCTTGTTCAGACGCTGAAAAGCGAAAACGCCGATTACCTGGACGATGATCTGATTACGCTGGTTCAGAATACCATGAACCGGAATATTCTTTCGGGAGTTTTCTCCTTTTTTGGAGAACGGGGCCGGGAGGGCCTTGAAGACCGGGCGTTCCGGGCGGTGCAAGATTGGGATATAGAAGCCGCCGATACCGTCCTGGCCGCAATGGATTACCTGGGAAAACTGAACGTGGAAGCCGCCGTCCCCTTCCTGAAGGCGATATTGGATGATGAGGAGCGGCGGTTCATGGCCGCCGCCATCAGGAGTCTGGGGCGCATAGGCGGCGGTATTCCCAGCCAATCAAAAGAGACCGCCGAGTATCTTATTGATTATTATACCAACCGCAGCCCCGGGGATGAAAACCACCGGAATATTATCATCGCCCTGGGGGAGACCGGCTCTCCTACAGGGATAGAATTTCTATCGGAAATCGCCGAAAACAACGAAGAACGGGTCCCCCTCCGCGTTGCGGCTCTGGAGGCCCTCGCTAAAATCAAGGACCCCGCCGGTCTTGACGCCGTGCTGTCGGGAGCGTCTTCCCAGGACCCCAATATCCGGGCCGCCGCAGTAGGATCGTTGGGCCCCTTTGACGGCCCGGATGTAACCGCCGTTATCCTCGAAGCATTCCGGGATTCTTTTTACCGGACCCGTATAGGCGCGGCGCAGGCGGCGGGAACGCGGAAACTGCACGCGGCGGTTCCCTATCTTGCGTACCGTGCTGAACGGGACGAGGTTCCCCAGGTAAAGGACGAGGCGGTTAAGGCGCTGGGCGCCATAGGAAGCTCCGAGGCCGAGGCCGTCCTGCGTTCCTTCTTTGAGGAGCGGAAGAATTCGGACCGGATACGCGTCCTCGCGGCGGAGATGCTCATGAAGGATCACCCCGGGGTGTATGCGGAAAAGCTGATCGCGGAGATGGATGACGCAACGGGGAGAAAACAAACCGCCCTCTACAATGGGTTTCTTAGGGTGATAGGTTCCGCTAAAGCGCCGCCTCTTGAGGCCCTCGCCGGGCGTTTTTTTGCTTCCGGCGGGGTAATCGAAAAGTCGTACGCCCTGGATATGGTGGTAAACAACGAATTCCGGGGGCTTATAGACGAAGTCCGGACCCTGGCGGACCCCAAAAACGGGAACCTCGCCCATAAAGCCCAGACCATCCTGGAACAACTGGATCCTTCCGCAAAACCGGCGGCCCAAACGGGGAGCGGGGGATCGTAATTTAACGTGAGTGGGTTCGGTGGGAAGAAACCTCATGTTCACTACCGGCCCGCTTTGTTCCCGTCGAACTCACGGTTAATACCATACGCTTTTCTCTTAATCTCTTCCGTGCCGTAATCGCCGTGTTTGCGCCGTTCTGTACGTTACCTCGGCCTCTGGGTATGTCCAGCCCCTGTTTTTTTCACATAGGTCCCGGCTTTCCTGCCGTTGTCGTTGTAGAAACGCTCGGCTCCGTCTAAGGCGCCCTCATACAACTGCACATCGGCAGGCAGAATAATGCTGGTCAGTTCGTTATGCCAAAATGCGTCATTTCCAATGGAAGTAACGCGGTTTGGTATGACCACGCTGGTCAGGCGGTTATACGCAAATGCGTTCGCTCCAATGGAAGTAACACTGTCTGGTATGACCACGCTGGCCAGGCGGTTGCCGTAAAACGCGCTGTCCCCAATGGAAGTAACGCTGTTTGGTATGACCACGCTGGTCAGTTCCCGGCGAGCAAATGCCCAATGACCAATGGAAGTAACCATCCACCGGTCCATTTTTTGGGGAATGACGACCGCTTGCTTACCGCCTCTCTCCTTCCATTCGGCAATCCGTATACCGCCAAGCCACCAGTTAACCTTAAATTGATTTTCCAGGCCGGCAAAATCTCCCGCGAAAATGCCGATATATCCCCGTTCACCGGCGGTTTTTGCGTCTATGCCGTTTACGCTGGTAATAGAAACGGTAAGATTGCCGCTTGTTTTATTGACATCAACGCCGGAGAAAACTACCGTAGCGTCGGTATAGCCAAAATCATATTTCCTGTCGGGGTTAAACTTGCCGGAGGCCGTCCCAATCACCGCCTGGTCTTCATTGATTAGTATTGCGTTAAATGTATACTCCCTCGGTATCGCATTGTATATTGAATTCACGCTGATCCCCCACTCTCTGCTTTTGCCGGTTTTTTCCATCTCCTTGGCCAGGTCATAGATAACCTTAAAGCCGGTAGTACTAACCATTTTTGCGTTAAAAGACAGTGCGACAGTTTCTTTTTCGTAATCGATGTTTCCTATGGTCAGCGCGGGATCGTAGATAATCTCGAAGGGCGGGTGTTCTTTAAAAAAAGCAGCGGCTTCATGGAAGACCTTGTTCCACGCGGCGCGGCGCTGTATATCGTTCCGCCCGTTCTGGCCGGTGTTGCCGCCCATTATATCCGCCCAAAGAACAGAACTTCGGCTTGCCGCTTCCGCCAGGTCGGGGTCAAACTTCGCGGCCTCGTAGTAGCAGATCAGGGCTTCCACCACCATGCCGCTCCGCTGGGCGGTAATGCCCTTGGCCAGGGCCGTTTCCGCCGCCGCGTTCGATGTCAGCGCTCCCAAAAGGTTCGCCTTCTCTGCGTCCGTCAGGCTTACCCCAAGCTGGGCCAAAAGGTCGCCTGAAGCTTCCTTGATGCCGGTAAGGTTTTCCAGTTCCGCCGCCGTAACATTGCCGGTGTATGCGGCCTTTGACGCGCCCGATGCGGCGTCGGTAACTTTAAGCTCGAGCGAAAAGCCCGATCCGGTCTTCTGCAATGCGCCGTTCAGGACGTACTGTACGTTGGCTGCGCTTCCCAGTTGGATAAAGTTGTTTTCGTTTTCGTAAAAGCCGCGTTCCCCCCCGGCTAGTACCTTGTCCAAATTCTCCCGGTCAAGCACCTTCATGGCCGAGAAATTTGTAAAGTCCCCTACAACAACGCCCTGTACCATGGTGGGCAGATACTCCTCCGTCTTGGCCAGCCCCCTGCCTTCGGGCACAAGGACGGCGATGCTTAATCCGCTCGCGCCGTTCCCGGTCCAGTAGTCCCGCCCAGAGACCGTTCCGCCCGGGGCGGCGTTCATGTCGGCCGCGGCCCCGCTTTGACCGCCTCCGTCCTTCGTATCCTGCCCGGAAGAGGGCCCGGAGGTTTGGCAGCCGGCCATGCACAGCACGGACGCGCACAGCACGGCCAAAAGCGCCGCCACAATAAGGACGGGTAAAAAAAATTTTTTGTCAGCCTGCCGTATCATAGGTTCCCTCCTGCCTGTTTAGCGGTAATTTGTCTTTCAAATTCGTCGTGGAATTTGCTTTGTAGTCCTCCGGCCAGGGCGGTGCAGCCCCGCCGCCGGGTAATATCAGGATTCACCGCGCTCTGGCGGGGCGCGTTAAACGTCAGGGAAATGAGGGCTTCCCCTGTTGTCCCGGTAAGGCTGATGGTCAGCGCGGGGCTGAGTATCCGCGCAAAATCAAGGCAGGCGGCAGGCACAGCGGCGGCGGCCCGGTACCGGAGAAACCGGCGCGTCGGTTCCGGGTCCGATTCCTCCGCTTCAAAAACCACCATAAAAGGCGCGGTTTTGGAGACGACGCGCGGTTCAAAGACGGCCCACGCATCCTTATGGCCGATGCACGCAACGGCCTCCCGCAGTCCGCTTGAAGGGTTTTGCCAGGGATCGGTATACCCCGCGGCAAAGAGCCGCGTTTCGGTTTGTACGAGCCTTCGTTGTTCAATTTGAAAACCACTTTTTTTCTTCATTATCTACTCGTTTTTTAAAGTTCAGAGAGAAATGTTCCCCCCGCGGAAGACGTTTGATACTAACGTTTCTCCATTTTGTTTTCTTTATGTATCGGTTCACCGCCATATGCGCTCCGTTTTTTCGCGGCGTTTAATAGTGGCGATAAATGTAGGGGAAGAATAAAAGACGCGGCGCCAGTGAAGAATGAGACGCATTCCCATGCGGGAAATCGCCGGATACGTTAAAAACACACGCAACATGGGCCGTTTTGACGGCTCTTTTCAATGAGCAACCCCTTTTTTTGTCTTTGTAAACGGCATAGCCCAAGCTGCTTTTTTACAATGACAGCATAGTATAATACGCAGTTTCTATGGAGAGTCAAGACATCAGGCAGTGTTCTAAATTCATTGTACCAAACACAGCCGCCCAAAGAGCCAGACATTCATTGCAAGGGAGGCTGCAATCTTGTACATACGTTCCGTTTTTGAAAAACGAAGGCCGTTCCTCACCAACCGGACGCGCCAGGCCCGCAGCGGCAAATGCTTCCGTTCTATCTTTGTGCGTGTTTTTCTTCCTACCCGTCAGGACCTCCGATGAAAAACGCTCGTAGTACGCATAATTGCTATCGGCTACCCTGCGCCAAACTTAAGCGGATTAAGCGGCTCCAGTAATTTGAGGCGCGGGTCCTTTGGGCCTGCTTTTTCAATGAGGCAACGCGACAGCTTGACAAAATTGTTGATACAATCAACACGCGGACGCGGGCAATTCATCGTCCCCAGTTTTACCGCCCCGAAAGAACCGCTGAACATTGCCAGTTTTCCGCCTTTTTTGTACACTCTCACGTGGCGCCGTCTTGAAACATAGGGTTCGGGATGGATTCAGCCAACAAGGGGAAAACAGCGTGAACGTAGTCGTTATCGGCGCCCAATGGGGCGATGAGGGAAAAGGCAAGATAGTGGATTATCTGGCAAAAGAGGCTCAGATAATCGTGCGGTTTTCCGGCGGGGCAAACGCCGGGCATACCATTGTTATCGGGGATGAACGGTACGCGCTTCATCTTATTCCATCGGGGATCCTGTATCCCGACAAGATGGTGGTCCTGGGCGCGGGAATGGTCATAGACCCGGTGGCCCTTTTCAGCGAGCTGGCCATGCTGAACGACCGGGGAATCGACACGACCGGACGGGTCTTTATATCCGACCGGGCGCATATCGTCCTGCCCCGGTATATCCAGATCGATACAGAACGGGATCAGGCCCGGAAAAAGCCTATCGGCACTACGGGCCGGGGCATAGGAATCACCTATTCTATGAAAAGCGATCGGGACGGCATACGTATTGCGGACCTTTTTTGGAAGGAAAAGATGGACGAGCTTGACGGGCCGGACCGGGAGTTTCTCGCCCCTTTTATAGGCCGGCTTGAAGCCATGTCCATAGACCTCGCCTCTTTCCTGATGCACCGGAAAAACGCCCAGGTTTTGTTTGAGGGCGCTCAGGGGACTCTGCTGGACCTGGACCTGGGGACCTACCCCTATGTATCAAGCGGGACATCCTGCGCGGCGGGCGCCGCCATAGGCGGATGCATCGGCCCCCGGCGGCTGGACAAAATTTTGGGGGTGTTCAAAGCCTATTCCACACGGGTAGGGAACGGCCCCTTTCCCAGCGAATTTGACGCGGGTTCCGAGGACGAACTGTGCCGCTTTATCCGGGAAACGGGCCGGGAATACGGCGTTACCACCGGACGGCCCCGGCGCTGCGGCTACCTGGACCTGGCGGCCCTGCGCTACGCCTGCCTCACCAACTCCATTGATTCCCTCGTGATGACTCATCTGGATGTTTACGACGATGTGGAGGAAATCAAAGCCTGTATTGCCTACCACATCGGTGGCCGGATTGTAGAAAGCTTTCCCGCTTCCATAGACGCCCTGAACGCGGCTAAACCGGTACTCCGCAGTTTTTCAGGCTGGAAACAGTCCCTGTCCGGCGCGTTGGCCTATGAGGAATTCCCTGTGGCGGCTATGGAATACATCGAATTCATTGAGCGGTTCTGCGAAACGCCTATTGATGTGGTATCCGTCGGGTATGACCGGAAAGAAACCATCATCAGAAAAAGCCCCTGGACCAAATAAACGGGCTTTTTTATGGATGCAATACTGAGCCCGTGGGCCGTTGTCAGCGCTGATTGAATGGGAGCAGGGCGGAAATACCCGGCTTCACCGAACCGCCGCGCGCATAAGCCGGTCGTTGACGGCTGGTCCCAGCCCCCGGTCCGGGAGCAGTTCCGCCCGGATACGGGAAGCGCCCAGGCCGTCAAGGGCGTGCAGCAGTTCAAAGAGCCGGGCCGCGGCTTCGATAAGGTTCCCCTGTTCCGAAAGGACCAGCGCCCGGCCCTCCGGGACGCGGGGGCGGAACGTCTCCAACCAGGCGTCTCTGGAGGGGGCGTCAAAGAAAAGCCGGGCTTCCCCCGCTTCATAGGGCAGGGCGCTTATCTCGTTCCGGGCGTGGACGGAAAGGGGCGTCCGGGGGGCGTAGTGGCTTTTGAGCTGGCCGGGAGAACGGGCGGGGGCGGCGTCTCCCCGGGTTTCCCCGGATGCGGGCCCGGCAAGCGGCCCGATAAGGGCTTCCAGTTCTTCCCGGGAAACGCCCCCCGGACGGAGGACGCGGGGTTCCCCGGCGCATAGATCGAGAACAGTGGATTCCACCCCAACCGTACAGGGGCCGCCGTCCAGAATAACGTCCACCCGCTCCCCCAACTGGTCCCGCACATGCTCCGCCCGGGTCGGGGACAGGCGGCCAAAGAGATTGGCGCTGGGGGCGGCCACCGCGCCTGTGGAAAGGCGAATCAGATCCCGCGCAACCGGATGGGCGGGAAGGCGGACCGCCACCGTTGGAAGGCCGCTTGTGGCAAGGTCCGGAACCGCGGGCTGTTTGGGCAGGATGATGGTGAGCGGACCCGGCCAGAACCGCCGGATCAGCCGCTCCAGGCGCCGGCGCCCCGGGCTGTCCAGAAGAGCGGTGTCGGCCACCCGCTCCAGTCCGCCGGGTTCCGCGATATGAACGATAAGGGGATCGAACCGGGGGCGGCCTTTGACCTCGAAAACGCGGGCCAGGGCGGCGGGATTAAAGCAGTCCGCCCCCAAGCCGTAGACGGTTTCCGTGGGAAAAGCAACGAGCAGCCCCGCCCGGATCGCTTCGGCAGCCGCCCGGACTGTGCCAGCGCCGTCAGTATATTCATCAGTACGTATAGAAAAGAACTTCATACGCTGTTTTCGCTTAGAACCAGCGCCGCCGTTTGAAGAAGAGCAACATTCCCAGGGCAATGGCTATCATAACGCCCCAGGTGATAGGATACGCATAGGGGTAGCTGAGTTCGGGCATATTGGAAAAGTTCATTCCATAAACCCCGACAATAAACGTAAGGGGGATAAAAAGCGTAGAAATGATGGTGAGCACCTTCATCACGTTGTTCATCCGGTTGGACAGTACCGAAAGGTTCACCTCCATAACCCCGGCCATCATCTCCCGGTAGGTCTCCACAGTTTCCGCTGCCTGGACCGTGTTTTCCTGAAGGTCCGTGAAGAACGGCGCCAGTTCGCCGCTCAACAGGGGGGAATCCATCTTGAGCATGAGGGAAAGGCTCTCTCTGAGGGGCCAGATAGCCCGGCGCATTTGGAGGAGTTGCTGCTTTGTTTTCTGGATGTCCCGCATAAAGCCGCCGTCGTCGGCGTCTACCGCCCGCTCCTCAAACGTCTCGATGCCGCCGCCCAGCGAGTCCAGGACGAAAAAATACTCATCCACCACCGAATCCAAGAGGAGATAGGCCAGGTAATCGGTCCCCAACCTGCGTATCTTGCCCACGTTGTTCACTATCCGCTTTCTAACGCCGTTAAAAGAATCGCCGGGAAACTCCTGAAAGCTGATTACCGTAGCCTCCAGGATCACCATACTGATGTGATCAAAGATGAGTTCCCCATCTTTTTGGGTAATCGCCTTGAGGCAGATAAACAGGTAGTGATCGAATTCTTCCACTTTGGGCCGCTGTTCGGCGCTTAGAATATCTTCCACCGTTAAGGGGTGGATACGATAGGCTTCGGCCAATTGGGCAACGGCCTCGCTGTTGTCTATACCATCCACATTTATCCAGGTTATCCCCGCCGGATTCTGGTAGTTTAACAGTTCGCCCACCGTGGCGGCGGTCCTGGTCCAGGAACCTATGGGATCATAGCCGATAATTGAGAGTTCCATGCTTTATCCTACCATAAATGATCGATTCCCTGCCAGACGCCGCCTGCGTAAGGGTTCTCACGGAGCGCTATGCGGCGGGCAATCCAGACGAATAGGTAAAACTACGGGGAGATGTTTTTTCTTAAAAATATGCCAAAAAGTTCCTATTCCGCATTAAAAGTTTTGTCTAACCATCTTTACAAAATTTTTTACAAAGGTTAAAATACCTTTCTACAAAATTGCGGCGGCTGTGCTTTTTCCCCGCGTTGCCGCCAATTTACAGAGATCAACAAGGAGAGGGAAGAGAATGACGCGCATAAAAAATACTGCGGCCCTTTGTTTTAGTATGGTTCTGTTTATGACTTCGGTCGTATCCGCTCAAGAAAATCCAGCCCAGGAAACCCCGCCAATAGGGGATACGATAGCTCCTAATCCTCAACTTGCGTTGTCCAATCCCGACTATCTGGTAACTTCAGGGGACATTTACACCTTAGCGTATACCGCGAATGGTACGCCGGTAGCCTATAGGATTATTGTGGACAGCAGTTATACTGTTCGTATATCTAATCTTGGAATAATCAACGCCGCAGGGAAAACATTCCGCCAATTAAAAAAGGATGCGGAATCCATCGTGGCTAATAACTATCCTTTAAGCGGCGTACAGTTGATCCTGACTCAGCCGGGGATATTCAGGGTGTTGGTGGTTGGAGAGGTCAACGCCACGGCAGAAATTTCAACCTGGGCCATGGAACGGCTTTCTTCGCTTACCCGCTTCACGACCCCCTTTGCCTCACTCCGCAACATTTCCATAAAATCGTCGAACGGCCGGGTAAGGACCTACGACCTCTTTAAGGCTGAACGGGACGGGGATATGAGCCAGAATCCGTACCTCCGCCCGGATGACGTGATCACCTTCAACCGGCTTGAACGCCGGGTAACCATACGCGGCTCGGTGGAACGTCCCGGCGTGTATCAACTGTTGCCTAATGAAAACTTAAAGGATTTACTCGACTATTACGCCCGTGGATTCACCCCCTTGGCGGATAAAAGCCGCATGGAACTGGTGCGCTATGTGGGAAGCGGTTCAGTTTCCGGGGATAAAATGATCTTCACTGAAACGGATATTCAGCGGAACTATCTCCTCAGAAATTACGATGTCATTACGATTCCCGACATCACGGAACGAAGGCCGGCGGCCGCCCTAAACCGCCAGGAACGCCGTATTACCCTTGAGGGGGCGGTACGGCGGCCCGGTACATACGATCTTGCGCCTAATGAAAACCTTCGGGACTTGATTGAGGTGTACGGCGACGGGTTTACCCCCTTGGCGGATAAAAGCCGCATGGAACTGGTGCGCTATGTGGGGAGCGGTTCCGTTTCCGGGGATAAGATGATATTCACAGAGATGGATATTCGGGAAAACTATCCTCTGCAAAATTATGACGCCATTATGGTTCCCGACATCACGGAACGAAGGCCGGCGGCCGCCTTAAG
>JAIRSS010000005.1 GCA_031255315.1 Spirochaetaceae bacterium | reverse complement strand
GACTTCCGGGACGCTGTTTACAAGGTTCCCTCGGAGGAACGGAAAGACTGCTCATGGTTTTTGAATGAGACGATCTTAAACCATATCGCCAACATTGAGGACAGCGAAGGCCGCCCGATTTGGCGGCGGCCCACGGAAGCCATGCCGGGAAAACTGGATTTGTACCCCTACCATGAAGTAAACATCATGCCTCAAATGGCGGACATTAAGGCGAATACCCCCTTTGCCGTCTTTATGAACCCGAAACGCATCCAGCACGGAGACCGGAAGGGCATAGAGATAAAGCGGTTTGACCAGACCACGGAAACCATGCAATACGGAGAGTTGTTTCTCCGGTTCCGCAAGCGGGACGGGTTTCTTGTTACCCGGCCTGCGGGGAACATGGTGATCCTGAAAACAAAGGCGGGGGGCGGAACTTAGAAATGCCGTCCGTGGCGGCAATAGCAGATAACAAAATCTGAACAAGAACAAAGGCCGTCCGGGGATTGCTCCGAACGGCCTTTGTTCTTTACAAATACAACTTGACGGCGTTTTCCGTTAGCAATCCGGTCTTATGGTAATTCGTCTTTGGGGGGGCGTTACGGGGGGTGAAACCCCCTGTTGAGGGAGTTAAGCGGAAGACCCGCATGCGGGGCTGGAGCGGAGGGGGAGACTCCCCCTTTATTATTTTTGAATTGGAGAGTATTGATTACATTGATAACGGGGCTTAACGAGTCATAGGATAGATCGATTTATGGGGGGATGATTGTTACAGATATTGACCCCGCTGTTATACGCTGGATTATTGCGAACAATGCGATGCCGATTCCGGTAAAACTAGAACCAGGGCGGCGTATTGACCCATACACAGGTACATATCACATTTGAAACATTACGTTTTGCGTGGGGGGTCGATGAATTAAAGGTGATACTGTCGCCTTCTTTCAGCGTATACACTTCCGAGTTAATCTGGATCTCCAGTTCGCCCGACAGGATAAGCCCGCTTTCGACGCCGGGGTGGGTATAAGGCTCCGGTCCGGTACTGGCGCCGGGATCGTATTCGTTATAAATGAGTTCCAAAGGTCCTGCCATGTTGGGTGTAAGAAGATAGTAACGTACACCGGGACCGGGGGACAAAAACTTGCGCTTTTCTTTACGGACAACCGGTGAATTCTGGTGAGCGCTGGAAAGTGTCCAGAGTTTCATAATATCGGCGAGGCTGAAAACAGTGTCCTGCTCCGCCTGGGTAGGCGGAGCAGGATCCGGGCGTTTCGGCGGAGGGAGGGGAACCTCGGATTCCCCGTTGTCCTCAAAGAGTATGCCGATAGGTATCCGCATGGCATCGCAGATTTTCTTTAATGTGGAGATTGACGGGGAGATTAAGGCCCGTTCTACCTGGCTGATTGTGCTGGCGGTAAGGCCGGTGAGTTCCGCGATTTCGGCTATTTTCATATCATGTTTGAGCCGCTGCGCCCTGATTTTTGCCCCGAGACTCTTTTGGATGCTGGTAGCGGATGCGGTATTTTCAGGTTTTTTCATAATAATGCCACCCTATTACACTATATTCCATTCCGATTGGCTTAATCTATAGGAAAAATGTCATTATGCCTATGTTTTTTAAGAAATAATTAAGAATTTTAAAAATTTTTGGGGTACAAAGGTTGACAAGCAAAAAAAATCGTGGTTATACTTAATTAACTGGTACTGAAATTAAGTTACAGTTAAAGAAGGGTCATAAACGTGGTTAGAGAGGATATACGATACGCCCTTTCCAGCGCCGGAGAGGCTCCCGCAAGCGCCCCCATTGTCCTGACCGGTGATATATACGCCAGCCTGAGAACTGCCGCGGAACTGGGGTATGCCGGGATCGAGCTTCACCTGCGGGAGGACGACCCTCTGGATTTAGGCAGAGTGAAGGCGGCTGCCGCGGAATTGGGCGTCCGCTTTTCGGCCCTGGCGACGGGGCGCCTCTGTACCCAGGGCGGGGTCAACCTGATAGATGACCGGCCTTATATTGTCGAAGCGGCCTTGAAGGGAATGCGGACCTATATTGAACAGGCAGCGGCGCTTGAGACGGACCTGATCATCGGCTGGATTAAGGGGAAGGTCCCCGATGGGGCCGGGCGATCCCCGTACATGGACCGGCTGGCGGTACATCTTAAGGCGCTTTGCGCCGAGGCGGCGGAGCGGGGGGTAAAGGTATTTGTCGAAGTCATCAACCGCTATGAAACCAATATTTTTACCACGGCGGCGGAAACCCTTGATTTTATCGACAGCCGGGGAATTCTAAACTGCTTTGTTCATCTGGACACCTTCCACATGAATATTGAAGAAACAGACGCTATCGAAGCGATCCGGGCGGCGGGTAAGCGGCTGGGCTACTTCCACGTAGCCGATAATACCCGGCGTTATCCGGGAAGCGGGACCCTGGATTTTATCCCGGTTCTTTCGGCGCTCAAGGAGACAGGCTACCGGGGTTTTGTTTCGGTTGAATGCCTGCCCTGGCCGGATGGAAAAACAGCGGCGGAACGGGCTATCGGCCATTTGAAAAGCTGCGAAAAGACTTTAGGAGGAATAAGATGAGAGCGTTTTATGTTGAGGCGGATTTTGTACCGAAGCCGGGTTACAAGCTTTCCGAACGGGAGGCTTCCACAAAGCGGGCGGCCCGGGGCAACTCGATTTTTCGCAATATACGGGGAACCGTTGTTACCCGGCCCGATCCAAAACCGAAGGCCGACGAGGTGCTTATTAAAGTCGGCGCGGCGGGGATCTGCGGTACGGACGCCCATCTTCTCCAGAAGGATGAAGACGGATACACGAAGTACAACGGCCATTGCAAGTACCCGATCATTACCGGACACGAGTTTGCCGGAGAGATAATCGAGGCGGGACCGGCGGTTAAGCGGCTAAAAGTTGGGGATCTGGTCAGCGTTGAATCGATGAACTGGTGCGGCGAATGCGACGCCTGCCGGATGGGGATGTTCAACCAGTGCCGCGATCTGGAAGAACCGGGGCTGACCTATGACGGAGGGTTTGCCGAATATGCGGTGGTCCGGGCGAAGTATTGCTATCTGCTCAACGATATTGTGAATTTCTACAGCGACAAGATGACCGCCTTTGAACTCGGCTCAATGATAGAGCCTACCGGCGTGGCGTATAACGGCCTTTTTGTACGGGGCGGCGGTATCAGACCGGGGGGACACGTGGTTGTATTCGGCGCAGGCCCTATCGGGCTTGCGGCTATTTCCCTGATGAAGACCGCCGGCGCGGCGAAACTTATCTGTTTTGAGGTGACGAAGGAACGGCAGGAATTGGCGAAAAAATGCGGCGCCGATTATACCTTTGACCCGGTGGCCCTTGCCAAAGAGAATAAAAATCCTTCGGAGATACTCATGGACTTGACCAACGGACGGGGCATAGCCCTCTTTGCCGAATGTACGGGCAAGACCAATCTTACCTATCCGGTTATGGAAGGGGCCCTGGCTATCAGCGGCAAGACCGTTCAGATTGGACATTCCCTCGGCAAGACAAGTATCGATCTGTACCCCTTCATGTTTAACGCGGGCGGCATTTCGGGATCGAACGGGCAGTCCGGGCAGGGCATTTATTCAGATGTGATCGCGCTTATGGCAAGCGGCAGGATCGACATGCGGAAGATGGTAACGGCGCGGTTTAATCTTGAGAATATTCAGGAGGGGCTTTCCCAGGCGGAAAACGGCGTATCGGGAAAAGTGTTAATCAGCATAGATTATCCCAAGAAATAAAGCAAACGTAATTGGAGGTTACAAATGTCAAAGTGGCAGTTTCCCGTACAAAACGGGCACATGGAACGGAACACCGGGGTCTATTATCAAAATATGACCAACAAGGATGTGGCGGAACGGCTTAAAAAGAACGACGTTATTCTTATTCCGGTCGGCTCGACGGAGAATCACGGCGCGAACGCTCCCTACGGCGAGGACACCTATCTGGACATACGGCTCTGCGAACAGGTGGCGGTAGCGACCGGCTGTACGGTGGCGCAGCCCGTCTGGTACGGGTCCCATCCCTATCATCACCTGGGTATGCCGGGGACCATTATGATCCCCGAGGAAACTTTGGCGGATTATCTGTGTTATGTGTTTGCCGGTTTCTGGAACACGGGGTTCCGCAAGATGATCGTGGTGAACGGACACGGGCAGGATTATGTTATTCCCCTGGCGATTCACAAGTTCGGCAAAAAGTTCCAGGTGCCCGGCATCGTCTTGTACGTGCATTTCTGGAA
>JAIRSS010000235.1 GCA_031255315.1 Spirochaetaceae bacterium | reverse complement strand
AAAATCTTCTCAGTATCAGCGATATAAAGGCAAGAACCGTCATTTGTAACGTGTTGTGGAGCTTTCGTTCACAGTTTTTCCAGAGGCGGCGGTATTTTTCCAGCCACGCGAATGAACGTTCGACTATCCAGCGCTTGGGCAAAACAGCGAATTTATGCTGTTCGTTACGCTTAATCACTTCAACTTCCGCTTCCATGAGTTTTCTCACGGCATCGGCGAACTTTTCCCCGCTGTAACCGCCGTCGCACAGGACTTTTACCACCTTTGTCAGGTTTGGCGCGTATGCCCGCAACGCACTAAGCGCTCCGTCCCGGTCGGTCACGTCCGCCGTTGTCACCTTCATCGCCTGGGGCAGTCCGCCGGTATCAACCGCCAGATGTAATTTTATTCCCGATATTTTTTTCCCCTCGTCACAGCCCTTTTCACAGGCCGTGTCAACGTTTTTCACGCGTTTGGAATCCCCTATAACCATTGACGGTTTCGCCTCCCGCCCGCAAATCACGCGCTGTAACACCACAAGTTCCTGTAAAACCGCGTCAAATACCGGGGACTCCCCGTTTGGCCAGCCACGCTCCATATCCGGTAGTAGTAATAAACAATGTTCCAATGGGGAAAATCGTTCGGCAGGCCGCGCTGCGTGCATTCTTCCGTGAGAACGTAGAGTATAGCGCAGAAAATGTCGTATAAAGCGCACGTTCGCGGACGCGCCGCCTTTCGTGCCGACTTTAACCGCTATTCTATCAGCAAAAACTGCTCCCGCGTAATGCCGCTTGGATAAGTTATTCTCATCCCGCTCCTCTCCCCGTCATTTTTTCCTATTATGCATCCCTTTTGTAATTTCGTAAAGATATTAAACAGGGGCTTAATGCCGGCGCAAATTGTTTAACTTGACAAAAAAAATCACCCTACTATACTAAATGTACTTGTGAAATATTCTCAAAAGCATACGATAACTCCAGCGGTTACTGCTTAATATTCACCGTACACGCGTGAAGGCCGTTCAATTTTGAGAAGTATCACCCGCAAGATACTAAATAAATTCTTTACCGTAGAACCGCCGGGGTTGGTTAACTGAGATTTTTTATGTTAAAAGCAAAAAATCCATATAGCCCCCATAGGCTCCCCGAATCGCGCGGGAACAGGAAAACACAGGAGTACACCAAGAAAGTGGCGAAACCAAAAAATGTATTATCACCAGCGGATCGATTGATCCTGGATTCCTATAAAACCACCATTGACGGGCTTGCGGCGTATTATGGAGAAGCCTTTGAAATTGTACTCCATGACCTCACGGACCTGGACCATTCGGTCATCAAAATAGCCAACGGCTTTCATTCCGGGCGGAAGGAGGGAGCGCCTATCACGGATCTCGCCCTGTCCATGCTGGAGGAGATACGGAAAAACAGGGCCCACGCCGATCAAGATAATCAGGAAGTTCATCCGTATAATACCTATGTATCCGCCAGCAAATACGGCAGGCCCGTTCGCTCAACCACCATCATAATCTTTGGAGAAAAGAAAAAGGCTATAGGACTTTTGTGCATCAACCTGTACCTGGATTCCCCCATCAGTTCCCTGCTGCAAAATTTTTCCCTTGCCGTACCGGGGCAGTTTATAATGGAAAATTTTACGTCTGAATCGGATGAGCTTATCGCCAAGGCTCTGGAAAAAGCAACGGACGATGTTACCGCCGATGAGACAATTCCCGGTTCTCAGCGCAACAAGGAGATTGTAACCCGCCTCTACTATCAAGGTATCTTCAAGTTGAAGAACGCGGTACAGGCTATTTCCGCTGATTTAGGAATTTCAAAAAACACCGTCTATATGCACATCCGGGCCCTGGAAGAGAAGACCGGGTAGGTTTGAAAAACCCAAGAAGCTACAGAGACGCGGGTTCCAAATATGCCTGTTTCGTGGCATTCTGCTCATGATGAAACACATTGCCGAGATGACCAGGGATGAAGCGGCGGGGGTACGCTTCGTCCTCATGGACATAGACGACACCCTCACGCGGGAAGGCAAGTTGCCGCTTGAATCCTACGCCGCGCTTTGGATGCTTAAAGACGCCGGAATCAGGGTTGTCCCGGTTACCGGACGGCCCGCGGGCTGGTGCGACCTTATCGCACGGGAATGGCCGGTGGACGGGGTAATTGGCGAAAACGGCGCACTGGCTTTTTGGGAAGAAGGCCGGGACGGAGGCGGCGGGAACCGGCCCCTCTTAAAGCAAGAGTTTCACCCGCAGGCGGCGCGAAACGATCACCCGGCGCTGGAACGCGTCCGCACACGGGCTCTGGCGGAAGTACCGGGGCTGCGGGTGGCAAAGGATCAGTTTGCCCGGCTTTTCGATCTGGCCCTGGATTTTGCCGAAGAAGAGCCGGTCCTCTCCCTCGAAGAGGCGGAACGGGTACGGCGCATCGCGGAAGAGGAAGGCGCGATGGCGAAAGTTTCATCGATTCATGTAAACGTATGGATGGGAACCTACGACAAGCTCACGATGGCGGAGCGCTTTCTTTCCCGGCGTTTCGGATGGCGGAGCGGTTCCGGCGGACGGGAAGTTGTTTTTGTGGGAGACTCCCCCAACGACGAGCCTATGTTCGCCCGGTTTCCCCTGTCCTGCGGGGTGGCAAACATCCGCCGCTATACCGGGCTCATCAAACACGAACCCGCCTTTGCCGCGGAACGGGAATTCGGCGCGGGGTTTTCTGAAATAGCCCGGACCATCCTGGAAAAAAAACGCTAGCAGCATACAGGCGCATTATTTCCGCCCGGCCCTTCTCTCCGCCCGGCGCAGGATCATCTCTCCCGCAATGCTGACGGCTATTTCCTCCGGGGTTTCCGATTTTATGGGCAGCCCTATGGGAAGATTGATGCGGTTCACCCGTTCTTCGCATACCCCGTCGCGGAGCAGTTCCTGTTTAACCGCCGCCGCTTTGGTTTTACTGCCAATAACGCCGATATACGCGCAGTCTTTATTGATTGTCTGCCGCAGGACCACAAGATCGTAGGCGTGGGTTGCGATTACCAGGTAATCATCAGGGCGGATATCGAACTTCCCGCCGACAGTCTCGTAATCGCCCACGATTAAATCGCAGGCGGCGGGAAAAAGTTCCCGGGTTATGAATTCTTCCCGGTTATCGAAAACAACGCACCGGAAGCCGACGCCGGCAAGCAGGGGCTGTAAGGCTTGGGCGACGTGTCCGCCCCCAAAAATAAAAACCTTGCCCGCGGTGTTTATGGGTTCGCCATAAATACGCCGGTCCCCGTCCGAGACCAGAACGCCCTTATTCCGGGTCAGCGCCTGTATACCGGCTTCGCTCACCGTCATTCCCGCCGGAGGAAGGTCCGCCGCATAAAGGGTCATGGTCCAATCGGAGGAATTCGTGAGGTCGATAAAAAGCCAGAGGTCTTCATCTTTTTCAAGACGGGCAAGACAATCCGCCGCAAGGCTTATCGTTTTGCGGTCCCCTCCGGCGATAAACTGAAAATAGACATCCACATCGCCGCCGCATATCATGCCGAGTTCTTCCTCGTCATTTTGGTAGAGGCGGTACGTCTTACGCCGGGATTGCCGGCGTTCCAATATGTTTTGGGCAAATTGTACGGCCTTATACTCCACCGTTCCGCCGCCTATGGTTCCGCAGACCCTGCCGCATTGGGTTACCAGCATGTGGGCGCCGGCGCTCCGCGGGCTGGAACCGGCCTCGGCGATGATGGTAACCAATACCGTGTCTTCGCCGGAACGGGTTTTCTCAAGGATTGCCGCGAATAAGTCTTTACTATGCATAATTTTTTCCCCTGACTGGTGTGTCTGAAACCGGCGGATTTCCACGTGCGGCCATACCCGCGGTCATACTCGTCCGCTCCGGTTAAGAAGCAGGAGGTCCGCCAGCACCAACGCGGCCATAGCTTCCACCACCGGCACGGCGCGGGGGCAGACGCATACGTCATGGCGGCCCTGAATTACCAGGTCCCGTATATTCCCGTACCGATCCACCGTTTTTTGAGGTTTGGAAATTGAAGCAACGGGCTTGAAAGCCACAGTAAACTCCAGGGGCATACCGGTTGAGATCCCCCCTAGAACGCCTCCGGCATTATTGGTTTCGCAGCTTATACCGGGGACTCCCGGAGGAAGCGGGCCGGCGGCGTTTTTTGGTATGGGCCGGTCGTTTTGCAGGGAACCGCAGGAAGCGGCGGCGGCGCCGGCTCCGAAGGCAACGGCTTTTGCGGCCCCGATGGACAGCATAGCGGCGGCTATCCGGGCGTCCAGCTTCCCAAAGACCGGGTCGCCCAGGCCCGGGGGGAGGCCGGATACCGAACAGGAAACGATCCCCCCGGCGCTGTCCCCCCGGGCGCGGCGTTCCTCTATCACCCGAAGAATCCGTTCAGCGGTTTCCCGGTGGGGGACCCGCAGGGGGTTGCGTTCCGCTTCGTCAAGGTCAAACCCGCCCCCGCCGGGACCAGGAGCGTCTATCCCGGCGGCTGAAGAGGTCCACGCCCGGACCGTAACGCCGAATCCGGCAAGGAATGACTTGGCCGCCGCGCCTGCGGCGACCCTGCCCAGCGTTTCCCGCCCGGAACTTCTGCCGCCTCCCCGGTGATCCCGAAACCCGTATTTGGCTTCCCAAACCCAGTCGGCGTGGCCCGGGCGGTACAGGTCTTTCAAATCATCGTAGTCGCCGGAACGGTGAGCGGCGTTACGCACCATAACGGCAATAGGCGTCCCCAGGGTCCTGCCTTCAAAAACACCGGAAAGGATTTCCGGTTCGTCAGGCTCGGAACGGGTAGTGGCGGGACCACCGCCCCCCGGACGGCGGCGGCTCAGTTCCCGGCGTATATCCTCCACAGAAAGCGGGACGCCCGCCGGACAGCCGTCAATGACGCAGCCCAGCGCCGGTCCGTGGGATTCTCCAAAAGTGGTAACGGTAAAAACCGTACCAAAGCTGTTCCCCCCCATTAAGCGAGCGCCTCCGTTTCGGCAAAGGTTGGCGGTTCCGCGCCCCGGCGTGAACAAACCAGAGACGCGGCCTTGTTAGCAAAGAACAAAGCGCTGTACAGTTCGTTTTCCGTCAATGAGGAGACGGCCCGCCGGGACATGCGTCCGTGGAGCTCCAGCCAGGCGAGGAACGCGCCGTGGAACGTGTCACCCGCGCCGATGGTATCCACAACCGGCACATCCACCACCGGAGCGGCAACCCGGAGCACGGTTCCGTCCGTCCGCTTGAGCAGCGCCACTGCGCCCTTCGCCCCCACGGTCGTAACCGCCAAACGCGGCCCCAGGGACAAAATTTTCTCCAAGGATTTTTCCAGCCCCAGGCCGGGGTAGATAAAATCAAAATCCGCTTCAGAGATCTTGGCAATAGTCGCGTCCGCAGCCCATCCCTCAAAACGGCTGACATACGCCGCCTTGCAGGGGATCATGAAAGGCCGCACGTTAGGGTCCAGGGAAATGACCGGCGCGTCCTCCCCCCGCTCCCCTTCCCGGCGCACAAGGGCCTCTATAGAAGAAGCCGCCGGTTCCAGGGTCAGGGAGATAGACCCGAAAAGGATGCACCGGGTATCCTGCGGGAGGGACGCGGGAAGATCGGCCTGGGTCAGGGACCGGTCGGCGCTTCCCGCGGTATAAAAGATGTATTGGGGTTCCCTGCCGTTTTCGAGCTTTACAAACGCCAGGGTGGATGTCTCGCCGGACCGGACAATCAAATCAGTCCCAACTTTGTTTTGCCGCAAACGGCTGATCAGCGTTTCCCCAAAAAAATCCGTAGAGAGTCGTCCTAAAAAGGCTGCGGACGCTCCAAGCCGGCCTATAGCAATCGCGGTATTGTACGGACTGCCTCCCGGACAGGGGAGAAAAACGGTTTCCCCGTCCGGCAATGTCCGGGGAACCATATCTATCAGCGCCTCGCCGCAAGCTACAATCATGACGGCCTCCTTCTTGATGTGATGAGAAGAAGTATACCCTGACGGAGGCGAAATCACAATAAAGCCGCGGGGGCCGGCAGCAATTCTCATTTTAAAAAACATACTATAGTGCTTCCACTTGTAAAATACCAACAGCTATAATGCGGAGAAGGCATTCGTCATTGCGAGCGAAGCGAAGTAATCCAGAGAAGGGGAGCATCTTGTCTGGATTGCCGTCGCCTGGCGGCGCGCTACGCGCCTCGCAATGGCGGCTGTCTTGCGAAACGCCTCACAATTCGATTCGCGGACATTCTACTCTCGCCCACGCCTTTTGTATTTCTTGGATAGAAGCACCATGCAAAAGAAGATGGATTACCTGTTTTCCTTAAAATGGAAACACTGTATGAAGACGTGCAGGAGTATTTCAAGGACCTGGATTTTTCCGTGCCTGCGGGTAAGAACCGATATATTCAGTTTCAATCGGTATCGACACATGACGAACAACACGGACGGATAGAAGACCGGGATTATGCGGTCAGCGGGGATGTGGGGTGGCTGGTGGAACGGCATCCTGACTGGAAGACGATACGGAGCATAGGGGTGGTAGAGTCAAGCCGGGAGGAGAAGGGGGAGACCACGGTGGAACGGCGGCATTTTGTATCCAGTCTGCCTGCGGACGGCCCGCAGTTTGCCAAAGCGGTCCGCTCTCATTGGGGCATAGAAAACTCGTTACATTACGTGCTTGACGTGTCTTTTGGGGAAGACGGTTCCCGATTGAGGAAGG
>JAIRSS010000217.1 GCA_031255315.1 Spirochaetaceae bacterium | reverse complement strand
TGATAAGTGGAAAAGACCGCCACCAAGCCGCCGTGTTCTTCTTGGGATGAGAGGGCGCGGTCGTACTGCAAGGTAATGTTTTTTATGCTGGTGGAAGCGGGCAAGGCCAGGTCAACGATTGAATCATCATCCGCCCCTTTGGTTTTTGAGACCTGAGCGTCCGAACAGATGCAAATGGGATAGAGTGGCTCCCGGGCCTGGGCGGACCATTCCCGAAGGGTTTGCCCCAAAAGGGCGATGGAAGGAACCAGAAACAGAACAAGGCCGTAACCCGGAGCCCCTGACGGATCTTTTGTTTCGTTTTCGGCAATGCGAATGCTGGTAAAGGTTTTGCCGGTTCCGCAGGCCATAATCAGTTTGCCCCGGTCGTGATCTTTCAGATACGTATGTGTCAGGTCGATGGCGCTTTGCTGGTGGGGTTTGAGGTCGTAGCGTTTTTTAACCGCCGCCTCTCCCGATACCCCCTTGTCCAGCCTGGCCCAATCGACCGGGGCCTCGGCAAGGTCATAGTAACCCAGCGTTTGACTTCGGGCATCTGGTTCTTGATGGTGTTTTCGGCCTCGGAATTAAAACCGGCCAGGGTGGTGTCAAGCCAGAGGCGACAGGAAAAGCGGACTTTCTTACCCGGTTCATTTACATCGTAAAAGGATTTGCCGGAGGTGGACAGGAAGGTGTCAATCATCGGTTTGTCCACGCGGGAATCTTCCTTGAAGCATTTACACTGAACGGCCCAATAATCACCGTAAACAGCACGGGCTACGAGGTCTATGTCGGTGTCTTTGCCTGAGAAATCCTGTCGGGAAGGAAACCTAAGCCCTCAGCTTTTTGCAAGCCCGAACCGCCGCTTCGGGTTTCCTCAACCGCAAAATCCCCGGAATTCCGTTGACCCGGTTGATTCCCAGCCCGCAGGCGGCTCGTTGAAGCGGGAAACCGCCGGAACCGGCTCTCCGGAAGACCGCTTCCTCTTTCCACCGATACCCTCTTAATGGCGCTGCTCCTTCATGTTTCTCGTTGTCTGTGAATAGAGGCTGTTCCCAAACGGCGGGCTAAATGCGCACGGTTTTGGAACAGTCGTAATAGTACACTTTGCTAATACCCTCGGTATAGGGTATGATACTGGGAATGATTATGGATGATTATGGATTTACGCATTTTGATTCCGCCGGGAACGCGATAATGGTGGACGTGTCCGGTAAAGACACGACGGTCCGGACCGCCGCCGCCAAAGGCGAAATCGTTATGAGCCGCAAAACCCTTGCCGCGGTCCTGAACGGGGAGGTGGACAAGGGCGACGTCCTGGGCGCCGCCCGGCTTGCGGGAATCATGGCGGCCAAGCAAACCGCGCTCCTCATCCCCTTGTGCCACTCCCTTATTATTGACGCCTGTACGGTGGACTTTTTCCCCAGTGAGATCGGGAGCCGGATAGAGGCGGTCTGTAGGGTGAAGCTGTGCGGCAAAACCGGCGCCGAAATGGAAGCCCTGACTGGGACGTCTGCCGCCCTGCTTACGATTTACGACATGTGCAAGGCTTTAGACCGGACGATGACAATCGGCAATATCCGGCTCTGGGAAAAGACGGGCGGTAAAAGCGGGCGGTTTATGCGGGAGGATCATCTGGTTCCCGCCGGAACCAGCGTTCCTCCGGAAGGCCTTTGTCTGTGTTGACCGATTCTTTCGGCAGGACCCTGGATTATCTGCGGGTTTCCGTTACCGACCGGTGCAACCTTCGTTGCGCCTACTGTATGCCCCCGGAAGGGGTGGAATACCAGCCCCATGAAACTATCCTCCGCTTTGAGGAAATCCTCAGGCTCTGCCGCATCCTGGCGGACCTGGGGATACGCCGGATCAAGGTAACCGGCGGGGAACCCCTGGTTCGGAAGGGGGTTGTTTCCTTTATCCGGGCGGTTAAAACCATTCCCGGCATTGAACAGGTTACGCTTACCACCAACGGCGTCCTGGTGGATCCCTATCTGGACGAACTTGCGGCGGCGCCGCTTGCGGGGATCAATGTAAGCCTGGATTCCTTGAATCCCGAAACCTTTCGCCGTATTACCGGGACCGGGAGTCCCTTCGCGGCCCCCGGCGGAGGGGAACAGACCGGGGTGGCCGCTTCTCCCGCCGCCATTGTCGAAACCATGAAGCGGGCCCAGTCCCTGGGCATACCGGTCAAGGTGAACTGTGTGCCCCTGCGGAACGTCAACGAGGGAGAACTCGCCGGTCTTGCGGCCCTGGCGGAACAAACGGTGGGCGCCGTGCGGTTTATAGAGCTGATGCCCCTGGGCCGCGCCGGAGTAATGGAACCCGTCCTGGGCAGCGAGGTCCGGGCTATCCTGAAAGGCTGTTCCCTGCGCTTATACCGGACTGCCGAACAGCTCGGTAACGGCCCGGCGGTATATTATGAAGTTCCCGGTTTTTCAGGCAGGATAGGGTTTATCGACGCCGTATCCCGGGGATTCTGCGAAACCTGCAACCGCCTGCGCCTTACTCCCGAGGGGCTTCTTAAACCCTGTCTTTCAAGCGCCCTGGCTCTGGACGTGCGGGCCATGCTCCGTTCAGGGGCTTCCGACTCACGCATCGCCGAGGCGGTAATCCGTGTGGCGGCCCGGAAACCGGCGCGTCACGATTTTTCCGCCGTTTACGGAAACCAGCGGGAAGATCATCATGATACAGCGATGTTTCGCATAGGAGGTTGAAATGGGAAGAGTGTTAGCCGTGTGTATGAGTCCGGAAAAGGGTACGGCCAAACGGAACGCCGGCAGGGCGGAGTTTGCGGTGGCACATGGTATAAACGGGGACGCCCACGCCGGCCCCGGCCTGCGGCAGGTAAGTCTGCTTTCCCGCGAAAAGATAGCGGCCTTCCGCGAGCGGGGAGCGGATGTTGCGGACGGGGACTTTGGGGAGAACCTAGTGGTGGAGGGAATAGACTTTTCGGGCCTCCCAGTGGGTACGGTCCTCTGCTGCGGGGACGTGGTACTGGAGATGACCCAGATAGGAAAGCGCTGCCATTCCCGCTGTCAGATTTTTGAGCGGATGGGGGATTGCATCATGCCCCGGGAAGGAGTGTTTGCCCGGGTTGTTAC
>JAIRSS010000188.1 GCA_031255315.1 Spirochaetaceae bacterium | reverse complement strand
TACCTGGTCGTCCAGATGCTGGACATCGAAACCGCCCGGGCCGTGTATTCATCCCGCATGATCCTTGCCACATGGGAAGAATACGACTGGAAGGTGCGCGGCTTCGCCAGCGAGTTCATCGGCAAACTCCCCGCCGAAAACATCTTTACCGGAACCTGGACAACGGACATCCCGCACGACGGCATAATCGACACCTACACCATCACGTTCACCGGCGCGAACCGCTGTACCGTGCAGGCGGTCAGCCTTGCCGGCGGCCGGGAAACAAGCGCGGAAGGACAGGGAACCTGCTCCTTCGACGGCAGCATCCTCAAAATAACGGCGGCCCTGCGGAACTCAAAGATACCGCATATCACCGGCATCCAGTGGTCAAGCGTCATCTCCATCGCAGGCGGCAGCCGCTCGTTCAATATGCTCGCCAAACCAAACTCCGCCTCTTCCAATCAGGTACGGATTACGTTCACAAAGGAGTAGCCGGAAAACGGGACAACATCGTCATTGCTATGCCGCTTCGCGACAGTCATCATTGACGAGGCGGCGCGTCGGATATTGTCCCGGTGAGCGGGACCAACTCCGTCTGTATCCTCGATCCCCACAAGGAAGGATCGGCCATTATTACCGCGAGTCTTGTGGCCGTGAATTCCGGCGCGGTACAGGCACACGCGAGCTTTTGGTGTCAGTTACAAAATCAGGGGTTGAACAAACCTATATCAGTTATTCCGGGGATACCATCATCACGATTGAAAAAGGCGTAACCAAAACCCTTACGGCGACCCTGGCGGGATTGAACGCCGCCACACAGGACTCCAAAGCCCTGCAATGGAAACAAGGAAAGTACATAAGAATAAACAACAGTGATGTACGCCCAAACGTCGCGTAACAGGACTATCGGAAAAGTATTTTTTGATCTCATAGTACGCTATATATAGCGCATAGTGAATCTCCAGTTTTTGGGCTGTCGCGAAGGCTTCCTCCGCGGTAAACGTTTCATACAGCGATGAAAGCGTATGGGTGTTGAGGTTGTCCATCACCACTACTGCCTTTTCCGCCTGGGATACTGCTCGGTGACTTGGTTGCTTACCCGGTCCATCAGGGCAACCCGGCAGCCGCTCGGTGCGGCTGTTTCTTCCTGTCCTGGTGTTGTTTTTGCTGGGCCGGTTTCGTCCAGTTGTAACATGCTAATCCTTACCGTATTCTTCCGTCTTTTATGTTCTTTTCTTTATTCCCATAATGTTGAGCCTGTCCCAGAACTAATTGACTGTGCGCTACGCGCACGGTTTTGGGAAAGCCTCTGTTTAAACCAATTTTAGGGCGCAGCGCATAGAAAATATTGTAGATGCTATGACAATACGCTATACTTCCCCGCAAGCAGGTATACTATGCAGGAAATTATCTTGCCGGAAATGGTGGCCGGATTTTTTATCGCGGTTTCTCTGATTCGGTTTTTTATCAATAAGTTAGAGAATCTGGAGGGCATGAAATGGCTCCCGTTTCTGGCTTTAGGAATACTTATCGCCCTTTTCCCGGCCTATGGGTTTCGCCCTGAATGTATCCCCCTGGTGATTCATGCGCTTTTCTGCGCCGCGTTCCACGTGCCGGACTTTGTTCTCCTACCGGCCCGGCTGCGGCGCGCCGGATTTCTGGAGCTCAGCCCGTTTTGCCGGGTCCTCCTGCTTTTTCTGCTCCTCCCGGTTCTGGGGCTGGCCGTGTTTTTCGCTCCTTCCGCAGATCCGGCTCTACTTGAAGCGGGAGTCGCCTCCGCCGCGCTCAGGGACGAGGAACGGGGGGTGGAGCTTTTCCTACGAATTTACGGCGCGTATGATAATGAGGCGGCCCGGAATGCCGTCCGGGGCGGGACACTAGGGTCAAGGCGGCCCATCCTGGTCTTGATCCCCCCGGTCAGCGGGTCGGTGGGGGCCGTTGACCAGGTCTGCGGGGAACTCCGAAACGCGGGGTTCACGGTAGTCGCCTATTCCCGGCGGGGGTTCGATTCTCCGGCGGTGGGGCCCCGGGGGAAGAAATACCCGCTTTCCCTCAATCGGCGGGCGCGGCTGTTTTGGGTGGAAAGCCGGGGAAGGGCCGCGGCGCCGGCGAATGCCGCCGGTCGTTTCCTGGAAGCGGAACGGCGGAGAGACATTCAATTTTTGTTGAACACAATCATGCAAAAGTCCGTACCGGTTTCCGGGACGTCTGCGGCGGTTGTCGCGGACGCCCTGGCTGAAACGGATCCTTCGACGGTATTTCTCGCGGGGTACGACGCCGGAGGAGCGGCCCTCCTGGAACTGGCCGGCGTTCCGGACTTCGCCGCACGGTACCCGGCGGTAAAAGGTCTTATCGCGGTGGAAAGCCCCCTGCTGTCGAGCCTGACGAGCGAGGAGCCGCCTCCTGCCCCTCCTCCTCATGACAACTGGTTCGTCGCCTTCTGGGTGGGGGTACGCAGCCGGGCGCTCGCGCTGCTGCCGAAAAAAATCGTAGGCGTCGGGGAAGTTCCCGGTCCGGACGTACCGGTTTGCTTCGTCTTGTCCGACCGGGTCATGGAACCCCGTTACCGGAACGACCGGTACGCGACTATACTCAAAGCCTTATACAACACAAAAGGGCCGGCGATGCTGGCGGCGGCGACGGGCGCGGGTCCCCTGGATTATTCCGACATCCCGGAGAAATATCCCCTTTACCGGGTTTTTCGGCCTGGCAGAAAGAGGAATCTGGCCAGGGGAACTCACGGGCCGGAGGAAACAGCCGCGCTGATGACTAATTTCGCCGCCGCGGTCCTGGCAATGGGCCGGGATGGAGCGGAAGAGACGATTCCGGCGCTTCCCCGGAAACCGAATATGCTCCAGAACTTCCATATTGAAACCAATGACCGCTGGAATTCCCTGGGAAAGGGGCCTATACTGTAACGCATGATAACTCGTACCATAGACGCTTTTTTCCGCGGCCTCCTGGATATTGAAGGTTTTGCTTCGATTGATTCTTCCCTCAACGGCTTGCAGGTGGACAATGACGGGGCCGAATTTGAAAAAATCGCCTTTGCGGTGGACGCGAGCCTGGAGACGTTTAAGCGGGCCGCCGCCGCCGGAGCAGGGCTGGTCTTCGTACATCACGGGCTTTTTTGGGGCGCTCCTCTGCGGGTCAGCGGCGGCCACCGGGAGCGGCTAAAGGTCCTTCTGGACCGGAACCTGGCCCTGTATGCGGTGCACCTGCCGCTGGATCAGCATCCGAAATTGGGAAACAATGCGGCCCTGGCGGAGCTTTTAGGTATCGAAAATCCCGAGCCCTTTGGCTTGTATCATAGCCGCAAAATAGGATATAAAGGAACTCTTAGCGCGCCGCTTACGGTAGAGGACGCGGTAAAACGGATCGCTTTCGCCGGCCGTCCGCCGGCAGGAGTCTTTCCGTTTGGAAAGACGGAGTGCCGGACCGTTGCGGTGGTTTCCGGCGGGGCCGCGCGGGAAGCGTTTCAGGCAATAGAAGAGGGTGTGGACCTGTTTGTTACCGGGGAAGCCTCTCATACTGTTTACCACCCGCTCCTGGAGAGCGGCGTTAACATGATAGCTGGCGGGCATTATTCCACCGAGGTATGGGGGGTGCGCCGGGTTATGGAAAGATGCGCCGCGGAACTAAACGCGGACGTCGAATTCATTGACGCGCCCACCGGCTTATAGGGAGAATTTGAGGATGTATAGGGTAAGGTTCATGACACGGAGTACTAAATAATGGCTATAGACAAACGGTATACCCTGCCTTTCATATTGGCCGGCGTGTTGATTCTGGCTGATCAGGCGGTTAAATCGTTTATAGTCCGGCATTGGCCTCAAGAGGGGACATTCATCAAAGATGTGTTCAACAACGATATTTTGTGGATTATTCATGTCCGAAACAAGGCAATAGCTTTTAGCCTGGGGTATAACCTGCCGGAGAATCTCAAAACCATTCTTTTCATTATTCTGCCCCTGGCGGTTTTTGGCTTCCTCATCTGGTACTACTTTACCTCCCAGGAATTGGGGGATTTACAACGCTGGGCCGTTGCGGGAATTATAGGCGGCGGAGCGGGTAATCTGATAGACCGGATATTCAGGCCTGATGGGGTGGTTGATTTTATCAGTGTAAAATTTTACGGCCTTTTCGGGTTTGACCGGTGGCCGACCTTCAACATTGCTGATGCCAGCGTGGTGATAAGCGTCTTTCTATTTCTGTTTACCGTACTGTTTGCGTCAAAACAACCCGCGGGAGGTTATAAACATGAATAAAAAAACTAATACGGTGTTATTTATTCTGGCGGCGACGATTTTCAATATTTTGATTACCATCGTCTCATTTCTGGCGTTGTTGCTTCTTTTTACCTTTATCATCATGCCCAATCTGCCGGGAGCGGCTGCGGGTCAGACCACGGCGTGGGCGATTCCTGTTATGTTCATAGGATCCATCGCCGTATCGTTTGCCATATACCGTCTCATCCTAAAAGTATTCATGAAGAAGATAAATATAGAGAAGTATTTTGACCCCATCTTCAGAGGCCGCAGGCCTCCATCGCGGCGGGGGGATTAATAACCGTCCGACATACTGCGGTTGACATCCCGCTGATACAGTTCCTGGTAGACAAAACTGCGGGTCTTGAGCTTTTCTTTTATGTGCCGGGCAAAAGGCATATGCCGCCAGAAAATTTCCCGGATTTTCTTGTCAAGTTTTTGGATTCCCTCGCTTTCTTTGGTTATCCAGATGATGTAATCCTGAATGAAATATTCTTTTACATCACCCTTGAGTTTCTGGGCGCTAAACCATTGATAGTAATTTCCCGTAAGACCCTCTTCCATCCAGTAAAACGAAGACTTTTCCTTGGCTATCTGCCAGCGAAGGTCCGCCACTCCGGAAAGAAGGGCAACGAGCAGACTCTTGGGATACATGGGCAGCGCGATACGGCCCGGACTGGTTGCCCGGTTGTACCGATCAAATGGCTCCCAGCATACTCCGGCATCGCCATAAGTCGGCAGAAGAAGCACGATGGGAACGATACGGTTAAGCCGGTTCTTGTAAACCCGGCAGAAGGCTTCCGGGTCGATGCTTTCTAACCATGCAAGCCGGGTAATAACATTTTCCCGCGTAGCTACATCATTGGGGCCTGACCGGAAATATTCGGAGGTCAGTATGGGAAACTGATTCCCCTGGCGGCCTACAGTCATTTTGGCCATCTGCCGTATGGTCCCAAATTCCGTATCCACTGCCTGAACATCCATTTCCACCATTCCGCCTTCCGATTTTACCTTCTCCATCAGAGATTTGGCATCCTCTTCAGCCTGGCGGTATTCCTGTAGGCAGGAATCCATTTCCCTGTCAATATTCAGAAGCCGCTTCATTATTCCCTGAAGCTCTCCCATAGACCATTTTTGGGTATCGGTATAACAGGCGTCCGCCTCCGGTACATTGGGCAGGGAGGTGTGCTCAAGGATGCTTTGTAGGTGTTTCATTGAGACCGCCTCCAGGTTCTGCCGTTCCTTGTTTTTCGCGATAAGCCCCACCCGGGATCTATCCTGTTTTCCCTTCGCCTTTTCCAGAAGCTGCTGGAGCCGGAGATGGGCATTGTTGTCGACGGTCTGCGGTTCATTCGTTGTGGAACTATGTATAACCCCGGTCCCCACAGCCTTAAACCATTCATCCAGATAATACACAGGCACGGAATAATTATTGTCCACCACAATCCGGGAAAACAAGGTCTGGACATCGGGTTTTAAGAAACCACTATGAAGAATCCCGAATCGAAGCAGAAATCTTTTGGGCCCCGGGATACTTCCCGTAGACTTCCTGGCTACCCGGGAAAGAAGATCCCAATAAACAGTAGACAACTGCTGACGAAATCCCCCCTTCTCCTTGATGTCCGCGCAGTTAAGATATTTCTGAAGAATAGTGTGCACCCGCTGGGCGGCGTCCCCTTCTCCGGACAAAACAGCTTTATAATAATTGGGATCGGAAAAAACCGTATGGGGGACGTCTTCAAACTGTTTTATTATTCTCGGGAAGGCGGATTCCGCAACGTCCACTACGGGAGGATCCGGCTCCCCTTCTTCAACGCCTTCCGCTTCCCTCACCGAAAGTTTATCCGCATCGTCTAAAGGAGCAACAAATTTAGGAAATACTTTTTCTTCGTGAGAGATAAGAGCTTCCGTACCGGCATTAAGTAACGCTACAAGCTCATGATCTATCTCTCCATGGAATGTATCATAGTGAACCATTATCAGACTGAACCTTTATATATAAGGCTGATCCAAACTCACGCGTTAACGTCCATCGTTTTAGACCCGCTTCATATAAGTATTTTTTCTTTCGGCCTAAATCATCTCATTTCCACGTTTATGGAGGTAAGGGGAATTGAACCCCTGACCTTTTGAATGCCATTCAAACGCTCTAGCCAACTGAGCTACACCCCCAACGAAGTTATAAGATTATAGCCGAATCAGACTGATACTGTCAAGCGGCCCCGCTGCCGAATCAGCAATTTTCCATTGAGAAAAACGTAATATTTGAGGGATGGGGCGTATTCGGAAAAAGTCCGGGAAAGAGCGGGAAGCGTTCCCGAACCGGGCCGCCGGAACCCCCGAAAAGTGGCGGGTACTCCATCCGCGCCACGCCTGTTGATATTTTACGAGTGGAAGCCTATATAGCGGGTCCATAACGGGAGGCCGCGTTACGCTTTGAAAGATGGTTTGAGTTTATAATCCGCTAAACCGGTATAAATCCATCTACCGGGGATAATAATGCAACTCACGAGTATTTTTCGTGTCCATACAGGGTATGGTACAAAAAATCAAACAACGGTCCTTTTTTCCTCAGCCCCTGCCTTTTCAGACTCCCGGAGAAGAAATAGCTAATTCCTTACTCCACGGAATAGGGGCGCTTCTTTCATTGACAGGGCTTACGGTCCTGGTAATAAAAT
>JAIRSS010000164.1 GCA_031255315.1 Spirochaetaceae bacterium | reverse complement strand
CTTACGGCCGCCTTCCCCGGTAACCTCTGCGCTGCCCCGGGTATAGGCGTCCACTGCGGTGTACCGGTCCACCCGTTCTTCAGGGAAAAAACTTTCCACCCCGGGGTCCGCTCCGGCCGCGGCCGCGGGCCGCCGCAGGACGGCCCAGGTTATACCCTGCAAGGGATCCAGGGACTCCACCGGGCAGTCGGTGCCGTAGCCTGTGGGTATCCCCCGCCGGGCCAGGGAAGCGCAGGGCAGGAAGTACCGCGCCCGTTCCCGGCCCAGCCTGCTTTCGGCGAAGAAAATATCGTGGGTCAAGAACGCGGGCTGCACAAACGCGGTAATGCGGTTCCGGGCCATGCGATCCAGAAGGGCTTCGGTCATGACCTGGCAGTGGACAAGGCCGTGGCGGAGGGGGTTGTTGCCGGGAGAGGTAACGGTTTCAAAGGAACGGAGCGTCTGATCCGCCGCGGCGTCCCCTATGGCGTGGGCGATGATCTGGAAGCCCCGGCTATCCCCGTCCTTAACCGCCGCCTCCATAGCCGGCCCGCTCACGGCGGGCAAACCCCGGTTGCCGGGATCGTCGGTATACGGGCTTGTCAGATAGGCCGTCCGGGAACCCAGGGTTCCGTCGGCGAAGAGTTTTAAAGCGCCCATTTTAAGGAGCGGGTGGCCTAAGGACGCTCCGGTAACCCATCCGCGCCGGCAAAATTCATCCAGTACGGCCTTTTGGGAGATATAACACTGCAACCCAACGCGGATACGGTGCTTCCCTTCATGCAGAACACTCCGGTATGCCCCCATAATCTGCTCCCAGTTGTCTTCAAACACATCGTTTGGATCGAGGGATGTAACGCCGAACGCAAGGGCGCGCCGTATCCCGTATTCAACATGGGAACGGACCTGGGCGTCGGTAAACGGAGGGATAAGCCTTTGCCGCAGGACAACTGCGGCTTTTTCGTACACGACACCCAGGGGTTTGCCCGCGCCGTCCCGTTCCACGCCGGTTCCCCTGAGGAGTTCCCCCAGACCCGCTTCTTCGGCCATTTCCAGGGCTCTGGTATTACAGCAAACCGTATGGCCGCAGATCCGCTCCAGGATAAGGGCGTGGTTGGTGGTTATACGGTCCAAATCGTTCCGCGTGGGATACCGGTTACGCGGGTCTGCCCCGGCCCGGTCCCTGAAATCGTCCTGATTCCACCCGCCGCCGTGAACCACCGCGCCCGGATCGGGGGCAATCCGTTTCAGGCCGGCCCGTCCCTTCTCCACCAGTTCGTCTATAGACGAAACTCCCTGGACGTCAAGTTCGTGTACGGCGGAACCGAAATGCCGCAAGTGGAGGTGTGAATCGTGGAATCCCGGCAGCAAGAGCCCTCCCCGCCCGTCTATCCGTTCCACCGCACCCAGAGAGGCGGCCAGGGCGGACATCTCCGCTTCGGTTCCTGTTCCGCGGATGGTATCCCCCTCAACCAGGACCGACTGATCAAAGGTTTCCCGATCCCGGTAGACCGTAACATGATGAAAAAGAGCGCGCATTGGCTTCCTCCGCTAAAAATTCGGGTGTTCCCGGTTTACCGTATTGACAAAACCCTTATCTTACGGCAGTCTACCCCGACTAAAGGATAGAATAGTTTACTATAGTGTATGTACCGCCAATACGTTAAGCTGGCGGCTCCCGGCAGTTTGTCGCGCTTGTGGATTTTCGCATCATCAGTACCGCAAAAATCCCGAAACCGCGGGCGTTTCGCGCACAGTCAATTCGTTTGGGAACATCCCCGGTTGACGTTGCTAATACCGGAGTCTTCGTATAGTATTATGTACAAAAAGGTATCGAAAAGTTGAGAAGGAAGGTTTTTTATGGATCAGGATTTTGTTGAAAAGATGAAAAATTCTTTAAGCGAACTCAAAGCCGGGATCATTACCAAATTGGTTGCCAGCAGCGAGGATTTCAAAGAAATCGTTGAAGGCATGGAGCCCAAAGATATGGCGGATGTCGCCTCGGACGACATGGACCGGAAGATGATTGAAGCATTAGGTTCTCAGGAATTGAAGCGGCTCAAGCTGATAGATTCCGCGCTGACCCGGATTCAGCAGGGGAAATACGGCCTCTGCGTCAAATGCGGCAAGCGCATACCCCAGGATCGTCTGTACGCTATCCCGTACGCCCTAATGTGCATAGAATGTAAAACCGCCGAGGAACGCCGGAACCGCTAAAGCAGCTTCTCTTCAACCCACTTTCCCTTTCCTTCGAAAAGTACCGCGTGGGTGTAGCCCGCTTTTACCAGCGTTTGGCGGGCGTCATCATAGTGGCCGCCTAAGTCCGACACGCGGTGGGCGTCGGCGGTAATGGTAACGGGAACCCGCCCTTCGTTCAGGAGGGTCAAAATTTCCTGTGAGGGATACGTGTCCGTTGTTTTTCCCCGGTTAATGCCTCCAGTGTTGACCTCTACCACGATCCCGGACGCGGCGATACAGGCCGCAAGGGAACGCGCCTTTTCGCGATAGCGTGTTCCGGCGGGGGAAAACCATTCCGGCTGGCGGTTGTTTTTCTTTATCAGGTCCATGTGCCCCAGGATGTCAAAGCCGCCGGCGAGGATCATCGCGCGCACCGTTTCCCAATACGTTTCCATGAGGGCTTCGCCGTCGCCGCCAAAACGGGAATACACGTCGCGGTCAAACTCGTCCTTTGGACCGTCCACGGTAAAGGGTTCCCCGCCCCCAGGAGGGGAAACATAGTGGACCGATCCTATGATGTAGTCCAGGCCCAGGTCCCGGTAGATGGAATCGGCGGGGCCCATGCGGTCTTGAATATAGTCCACCTCAAGACCCAGGTACACCGGCAGCTTTCCCGCCCAGCGCCGGGCGGCGGACCGGACCGCTTCCAGATACTCATCCAGCCGGTCCTCCGGAAGGTGCCAGTCCGAACAAACGCCGGCCGTGGCGGATACCGGCGCATGGGCGCTGAACCCCAGGGCGGCAAACTTCCCTTCCCAGGCCGCGCGGCAATACGTTTCAATTTCGTCCTCTCCATCACAGAAGAGGGTATGAACATGAAGTGAAGAAACCCGCACAATCAAACCTCCGTAAAATCAGAACTTTTTTCCCCGTTCGGGCCGTTTGCCCGGCAAAACCTGCCGGCCTCCCCTTCCAAACGGGTAAAGGCTGCGGCGGCAAGAGGGAAGGCGGCGTCCATCTCGGCGCGGCTGCGGTTCTTAATGGCTAATTCCAGCCGGGCGGCGGCCTGTCCCAGTTCCTGCGCCGACATGGTCAAGGCGCTTCCCTTGATGGTATGAGCCGCCCGCCGGGCCGCTTCCCAGTCCCCGGCTTCCACGCTGCGGGGTATATCCCGGTCGATCTGTTCCCTCGTCCGGTCGAGAAACCGTATGAGCAGGGATCGGAGCAGATCCTCGTTATCCATAAACGTCTTTTTTACCTCGTTATAATTAAAGACCTGACCGCGGTGAGCGGCCTGATCCGCCTGCGCGGGCTGAACGTCCGGCGGAGAAACCGGTTCGGCGGGAACCGCCGCTTCCGGCGGAAAAGAAACCGGGGGAACGGGAACGGCCGAAAGGATGTTCCCCGGCTGCCAGACCTGAAGCATCCGTTCTACGTCCCGCCGCTTAAAGGGTTTTATGAGAATATCGTCAAAACCAGCCTCCATACACCGCTCTTTCTCGTCGGGGAAAACGCTGGCGGTCACGGCGATTATCGGTTTTCTGAATCCCTGCCGCCGCAGCCGGCCCGCAGCCTCGCAGCCGTTCATTCGGGGCATCTGGATGTCCATAAAGATGAGGGACACCGGGTAAGCCGCGGCTTTTTCCAGCGCTTCCAGGCCGTCGTCCGCGGGGACGACGGAATACTCCAGCTTTTCCAGGATGAGGACGAGCAGTTTCTGGTTAACCGGGTGATCCTCGGCCACCAGAATACAAGGCTTGGTTCCCCCGGTTCCGGGAACAGCCGTTTCCGCCTCCTCAAGGGCCTCCAATTCCTCAACCGCTTCCGGCCCTTCAACCGAACCGGCGAGGGCTTCGTTCAGTGTAGGGATCAGATCGTTCCTGGTAAAGGGTTTGTTGATATACGCCGTAAACCACTTGAGGAGGGTCATTTTGGCGTCGGCGCCCAAAAGCCCCTGGGGAACCATCAGAATAAGCCGGACGCCGCTCAGTTCTCCATCAGCGGTTATCTCGGAGGCAAGACGCCAGCCGTCCATCCCGGGCATGATCATGTCCAGAAAACAAAGGCCGAAGGGCCGCTTCCCGGCGGCGGCCCGCATAGCCGCCAGCGCTTCCTCCCCGGAGGCCGCCGCGTCCACGTCAAAATACCTGAGGTCATGGAGGTAGGACGCCAGAATGCGCCGGGATTCAGGCCGATCGTCCACTATCAAAATACGCAGGTCCCGCTGCGGAAAGACCAGGGCCGGGGCTTCACGCGCAGCCTCCGTCCGTTCAATGGGGATAGTGAACCGGAAGATTGAGCCGCCTCCTTGGTTGGGGAGCATCCCTATAGCGCCGCCCATGAGTTCCGTCAGGCTCCGGGAGATGAACAGCCCAAGACCCGTCCCGCCAAACCGCCGGGTGGTGGAGGGGTCTCCCTGGAAAAAGGTGGTAAAGAGCCGGCCCCGCATCTCCTCCGGAATCCCTATGCCCGTATCCGCAACGGACACCCGCACGGCCTCTTTCCCCTTCCATTTCGTACGCACGGCGGCGATGACGATCCCCCCCTCGCGGGTGAACTTCACCGCGTTTTTAACCAGATTGATCAGTATCTGCCGGTATTTATGCGGGTCCCCCTTGATCCAGACCGCCGCGTCGGGCGGTATATCCAGGGCTATCTCCAGGCCCTTCTTATGAGCCTCCAGGGTAACCATCTCCACAGCCTGTTCGATAGTCTGCTCCAAATCGAAATCAACGCGCTCAAGCTCCATCTTGCCGGCTTCGATCTTGGAGTAGTCCAGGACGTCGTTGATGATGGAAAGGAGGACGTCGGCGGAAAATTTGATCTGCCGGGAATATTCCCCCTGCTCCTGGTCCAGTTTTGTATCCTGGAGCAATTCAGTCATGCCTATAATGGTCTGAACGGGGGTGCGTATTTCGTGGCTCATATTGGCCAGAAACCGGCTTTTGGCCTCCAGAACCTGCTCCGCGCCCCCCCGGGCTTCCCGCCGTTCCCCAGTTTCTTCCCGCAGAATAAGGACGAACCGGACCGGTTCACCCTCCTCCGCGGCCCAGGCGTCAACATCGAACCGCCGCGCCGGTCCGTCCGGGCTCTGAACCGCCAGGGAAAAGACCGCTTCCCTGATTTCCCCGGAGGTAATACGGGAGTAATCCCCGGAATTCATCAGGGCCTGTGCCAGCGGATGAACGCCGGAAGAAGCGCCGTCCCGGGACTCCCCGGCCAGAGACGTCAAGAGCGCTTCTCCCCGGCGGTTTGCCGAAAGGAAACCCCCTGTTTTGGAAACCAGGATCAGCGCGGACGGCGGCGGGGCGAAACGACGGGAAAAGAGTTCCTCTTTCATATTTTTGTTATTGTAAAATATGCGCATAGGATAGACAAGCCGATCCAGCCCCC
>JAIRSS010000147.1 GCA_031255315.1 Spirochaetaceae bacterium | reverse complement strand
GTGGCGGGCAGCGCGAACCTGAGCTATCACTCTTACGGCACGGCGGTAGACTTACTGATGAAGGCCCGTGCCGGTATGGAAACCTACTGGCAATGGACCGCCGCCAAAGGCATTGACTGGCGCTCGGTACCCGCTGAAAGACGGCAAAACCCGCCCGTTACGGCGATCCGCGCCTTTGAAGATCAGGGCTTTATCTGGGGTGGCAGATGGTCCCGCTATGACACCATGCACTTCGAGTATCACCCGGAACTTCTGATCCTGGGCACCGGCAGGAAGCCGGAAGGCGCAGTCTGATACAGCGCTTCTATTTGTAAAATACCAACAGGATAACGCGGACAGGGCATCGTCATTGCAAGCGAAGCGAAGCAATCCAGTACCGGGGGGGCTGTCCCACTGTCAACAAGTTAAGCACGTGAAATCCGTGGTTAAACGAGGGGATCACTGACAAAGGACCACGGATGACACAGATAAAGAAGGATAACACGGATTTTTCGTGCGTAATCCCAGAGCATCCGTGTAATCCGTGTTATCCGTGGTTAAACGTGGAAGATTCTGTCAAAGGTTCGCTTATTTTGTGGCAGTGCGCAGCCTTCAATCTGCGGACAAGAATCCTTAACTTGTTGACAGTGGGGGGCTGTCCCCGGCATGGATTGCTTCATCGCTACGCAGGGCATCGGCGTTTACTTTTTTTCCCGTTTTTCGCACTTTTTTCATACTTTTTTCCTGTCCGATTGAAGCAAAACAGGGTGCCCAACCCCTATATATAGTATGAGAAAAGATAGGCTTTTGGTTCAGGATGCCTGGTATGAAGTGCGGACGGCGATCAACAATCGTGAACCGCTGTTCCGGCGGCAGCAGGCAGTGGCGATTTTTTGCCGGGTATTCGAAGAGGCGCCCGGGCGCGTTGCCTTCGAGCGTCGCGGGTTCCGGCTTGATGAGGAATGGCTGTCGTTCTATATCAAGCCCGCCGACGGATTGCGGCTCCCGGCGATCACGCAGTGGGTGAAGCAGACGTTTGCGGTGCGGTTCAATCTGAGCACGGATAGGACCGGGCACGTCTGGGGAGACCGGTATTGGTCGAGAGTGGTGGAAGGGGAGCCGCCGGAAGAGGTGACGGAGGTGGATTGGGAAGCGGTGGAGGTGGCGGCTGAGACGGGGGTGATCTCTTTCGGGCCACAACCGCCGGACGGAGTCAGCCCCCTAACGGCAGACCGTGTCAAAACTTTATCCCGCAAGTCATTGGGGGGGCCGGGATTATTACCGAAACCGGCATGCCCTCCGGTAATCCCCGGCCTGCGGGAGCCCTACCCGGCCAGGCATTCCATCAGTTTTTGGCAGCCCGGTATATTGATTACCCGTTTTAGGTTGCAGGCAGGAAAAGTCAGGAAGAATTCCCCCGTCACCTTGCGTAATCCACGGGTTAAACAATATCCCGCATCCATACCGCGCTTTATCGTCCCAAACGGATGCTCAACAATGCTCTTCCGCTGCCTGATGATCCTTTTGTCCGCCTTTATCCTCACCTGTTTGACCGACAGACCCTCGTCATTACCGGGTTTTGAAAAATCCTCTTCCGCTCACCGCCCTGAACCTGCTCCCGCCTGTCGCTACCAGTTCCTTCCCGTACAATCCCGGCTTCACGCATAATCCCACGAAATCCCGAAACACCTTCTTCAGCGCCGCCTCGTTCTCCTGCCGGGTGTTTGGCGAGGCGCGTCGCCCGGCTATCCGCCCAAATCCGCGCGGAATCGCCGACCCAAGCCTCCTCCGCAACGCCGTCAAGCAACGGCATCGGGAAAGGTCTGCCCAATCCCCGACCCCGGAGGATTCTCAAAAAGCAAACGTCGCCACCCTGTATCAGGCCTCTTGTTTATACCCTAGTTTGCGCGACCGGATGCTGCTTAGGCGTTAATTCCGGTGATGCGATCCAGCCTGCCTTTGAAAAGGGCCTGGGTGCCGCCGCGCCGGTCGATTTCCGCCTGCATAAGGGCGCGCACGGCATCGCTGTATTCCCGAACAGACTGCATATTGACGCGCCCCGCACGGTTGCGCCGGATATACCCGGCCGGATATACCGGCTCAAGAACGACCAGGGTTTCTTTGGGGCGCGGAAAGTCACCGGAAAAGACCGTAACCATTGGGATGATGGGAACATCCATGACCGCGGAAAGATAAAACGCGCCGTCCTTGAACGGCTGTATGCGCTGGTTATAAAGATAGCACTCTCCCTCAGGGTAAAAGTGGATAAAGCGCCGGTACCGGAACCCGGTCTCGCACACTGCTTGGAGATGTTGCATTGAAACGCCTTCCGGTATAGGGAAACCCCCGAGCAGGCGGACAAAGGTACCGAGGAACGGTGTTTCTACTGTGGGTTCCAGCAGCGACTGCCACATCAGATGGGGCAGTGCCGCGCCGCTCATCAGTACCGGATCGAGAAAGGTGGTGTGGTTGGAGACCAGAATGGCGCGGCGGCAGGCTCTGAGTATGCCGCAGTTGACATAGCGCGTCTTGTGCATAATGCCGTTAATCAGGAATTGGGCGACACACCAGATCGGGTAGAAGGTCAGCGCCGAGGCGATTCTGAAAAAAACCGATGTGCCGATAGGCGGATTTCCGTGTTTATAAGCCATGGTTTCTCATTTATGTTACAACGCGCCCCTTCCACAAAAAGCCCTTGCCCGACACAGTCCTGAACCAGGACCAGGCGGCCATGTAAAGCAGGTTGAGGAACATCAGGGGCCACAGAAGGGCGTAAATCCAGGCGATCTTACGGTCAAGAAACACGATGATCCAGGTAAGCGTAAACAGAATATTGACGAAAAGGGTATGCCAGAAGTACGCGCCGTGCCCGATGGCTTCAATGATTAACAGAGGGAAAGGCAGGAACAGGAAGAACAGCACCGCCAGAGCTATCACCAGGAGAACCGGAGAACGCTGCTGGAAAAAGTCAAAGATGTTTTTGCCGATACCACGCATCGCGGCGCGGTAGCCGTTGTACATACGGCAACGCACATGGTCTTTTATGTCGAGGAACATGGTTCTATAACCCTGTTCCCTGATATGGCGCACAAAGTACATGTCTTCGCTCGTTTTTTTCTTTACCGGCTCGAAGCCGCCGACCTGCCTGAACACGTCGCTCCGTATGGCGATAAACTGCCCCACGGCGGCGGCAAAGGTACCGTTTTTGAAGACGCGGTTAAACCCGATGGGAATGGCGAAACCGGTAAGGAAGAACATCAGCGGCACGGTGAGGCGTTCTCCCAGGCCCAGCAATTCCTGCTTTATATAGCCGGAAATGAAATCAGCCTTTGAACCGGTAAGGTTGCTTACCGCCCAGGAGACGCTGTCCGGCCCATGAATGGTATCCGCATCGGTAAAAATGAAGATATCGCCCCGCGCTTCCCGCGACAACTGCTCCAGGGCGTATGGTTTGCCGTACCAGTCCGCGGGCAGGGGAGCGCCGGTGAAAAACCGGATACGCCGGTCTTTTTCCGCAGCAGTACGGGCGATTGCTGCCGTGTTGTCGGTGGAATTGTCATCGATTACCAGAATTTCATAATTCTGATACGTCTGCGTTTGAAGCGAGGCAAGGCACGTGCCGAGGTTTGCCTCCTCGTTCCGCGCCGGAATAAGCACCGAGACCAGCGGGCCGGATCGGTCCTTCGCCGTGCGGGTGTGGGTCCGCATATCAATAATATTGAGCGAAGCCAGGACAAAAAAATAAACCGCCAATATAACAAGCACGATGTAATACAGGTTTTGCAGCGCCAAGAGTTGAGTCATAATAAATTCTTACCTTAATTTTACCTTCTCTGTTCCAGTAATCCCCGGGCAAACTGATTTGAGGGATACACGGCCAGCGCTTTTTCCAGCCAGGGGCGCGCTTCCGTGATTTTTTTTTGCTGTATGTAGACATAGCCGATTGCCAGGTATACGTTGAAACGGTCGTCTTTCTGGAGATCCGCGGCGGTTTCACCGGCGATCTCCTGCATCATACGCAGCCCGCGGTTGTAATTATGGAAGGGCGCGGGGGCGAACACATACCGGGCGGCAATCATGTACTGGGCCGCGGCGTTTCGCGGGTCAATCTTCAGCGCCTCTTTCGAGTATTCTTCCACCTTGAGGCCGTTTGCCATGGCCCAGGCCACAGAACGCACCGCGCAGGACTGGGAAATATTCTCCGCCAGCATTTGGTAGGCCTCGGCCGAGGACCGCTCGGCAAGCGATTTTTTTGCCCAGTCAATGCCTTTTTCATAATACGCCGCCGCTTCTTCCTTACGGTTTTCATACTGCAAGGCGCGCCCCATCATATACTCGCAACGGGAAAGCGCCACGCCGCGCTCATAGCCGCTCAACCGCGCCTCGGCGGTACGCCGGGCTGTCAGGTACACGGGCATAATCTCATCGGCACCGCGTTGCTGCTCATAAACAGCCTCCCGTAACGGCAAAAACCAGTCCGGCGGCTCGGCGGCAAGCAGGTCAAACGTAAGGGCCCCCAGGCCGATAAGCAGAAAACAAGATCGCCGGCCCGCGCGGAGCGCAGGCCGTATACCATAGGGTGTAATCATCAATACCTCTCTGTATAATATACTACGGGAGACCGGGAAAAAACACGTCCGGCGTCACCATTGGGGGAAGAGGCGAACCCCAATCGTCGCCACAGGGTAGTTTGATTGAGGATATTCCGCCGTATCAATTATTGAATACGCCGAAG
>JAIRSS010000122.1 GCA_031255315.1 Spirochaetaceae bacterium | reverse complement strand
TACAAGACCCTCAACTTTGCCGCGGGCTGTTCCCGGGACGTCATTGAAAGGGGCGCGGCAATGCTGGGTTGGGAACTGGACCTTCTGATCGACAAGACCATCCGCGCTATGCGTTCCTGTGAGGCGGATGTCAACGCTTTTATGGCGAAGCACCAGTAACGTGAACAGTTCTCCCGAAAAGGCGGTTGTTGCCATGAGCGGCGGGGTTGACAGTTCCGTTGCCGCATGGCTCACGCTGGAACAGGGCGCTGACTGCATCGGCGTTACTATGAAGCTCTTCGATACTGACGATGTGCATGGATCAGGATCGTATTCCTGTTCGCCCGGCCCTTCGGTACCCCATAACGGCTGTTGTTCCCTGGCTGATGTAACCGACGCGAAACTTGTCGCCCACCGGCTGGGCATACCCCATTATGTGCTTAACTTTGCGGATGATTTTCGGGACCAGGTGATACGCCGTTTTATCGAAACCTACGAAGCCGGAGCGACCCCGAATCCCTGCATAGACTGCAACCGGTATGTTAAATTCGCCCGCCTCCTCCAGAGGGCGAAGCAGTTGGGCTTTGACGCCATTGTTACCGGTCATTATGCGCGGGTGGCAAAAGACGCCGGAAGCGGGCGGTTCCTCCTTAAAAAGGGGATGGACGGCAAAAAGGATCAAAGTTACGTCCTTTATGCCATGACGCAGGAACAACTCGCGTGCTGCCGGTTCCCCCTGGGGGAGCTTACCAAGCGGGAAGTCCGGGACATAGCCGCGGCGCGGGGGTTTGGCAACGCGAAAAAGCAGGACAGCCAGGATATTTGTTTTGTTCCCGATGGGGATTACGGCGGTTTTATCGAGCGCTATACCGGGAAACGGTATCCGGGGGGGGATGTCCTCGACCAGAACGGTGTTGTCTTGGGGCGGCATAAAGGGTTCGTCCGCTATACGCTGGGCCAGCGCCGCGGCCTGGGAGTCGCGGCGGGGATCCCCCTTTATGTGGCGGGTAAATCCGCAGCGGACAACACCGTTACGCTGGGTCCCGATTCCTCGTTGTACACCAAATTTCTCATCGCGGACCAGATAAACCTTATCGCCTGCGCGGAATTGAAAAAACCCCTGAAGGTTGCGGTGAAGACCCGGTACCTCCAGGCGGAGCAGGACGGGGTGGCGGAGCAGACCGGACCCGGCAGTATACGGGTAGACTTTGACAAGCCTCAACGAGCTGTTACGCCGGGACAGGCGGTGGTGTTTTACGACGGCGATGTTGCTGTCGGCGGCGGGACCATCAGAGAGACCGGATGACGGGTGCTGTACACCGGGCTATACTCCCAAAGCCGCTGGGTATGCCCCCGGTTTTATGCATCCTCAACGAGTAAATCCCGTTCCCCGGATGACAAGGCTTTAAGGATACGCCGCTTTACCGCGCCGGACCCGCCGGTGAAGCCGGCAATACGTTCCCGCATGTCCCGGCGTCCGGAATTGATCCCATAGGGACAGGTGCAGGCGGCCTTGAGTATGTTTTTTTCTGCGGCGCAGGTGATGATCTGCCGCTCCTCCACATAGGCCAGGGGCCGGATGAGGCTGACAGGGTATTTCCGGTATTTCAGGAGTATGGGCATGGCGGCAAGTTTTCCCGCGGCGGTCATATTCATAAAGAACGTTTCAATGATGTCGTCCAGATGATGCCCCAGGGCTATTTTATTGAAGCCGTTTTCAACGGCATACCGCAGTAATTCCGTCCGCCGTTGAGTGGAACACCAGTAACAGTTCATCTTTTCCCCTTCCTTGAGCCGGCCGATGATGGGTACAAAGAGGTCCCGAAAAGGAACGCCCCATTCGGCCAGACGTTCGGAAAGGACGGACTTCTTGCAGCAGGCGCAAAAATCGCTGGAAATGTGCAACGCCTCCAGATGGTACTCCCCCCGAATGGCGGGCCGCAGGGCGGAAAGGGCCCAGGCCATGACGGTGGAGTCCTTGCCTCCCGAAGCGGCGATGAGGATGCGATCCCCCGCTTCTATGAGGTTCCGTTCCAGGACGGCCTTCGCGGTGAGCTTCCATAGTACCTTGCTTGCCGCAGCCTTTCGCAGAAACCGGTCAGCCACGGGCGGGAACTCCCCCGAAACTTTGGGCTGCGGAGTTCTGTTCGTACACATTCCGAACTACCAGACTCGCCAGGATCATACCCGCGGTGGCAGTTACCATTACGGCGCTGCCATTGATCACCTTTTTGGAACTGCACCATTCAACCGGTGCGCCGCTTTCGCCGCGATTCCGGGGAGGGCACAAACACCGGGCGGCGGCGCAGGAAACCGGTACGCCGGGATGCAGCGGAAGACGCTCCTCACTGTATACCACGGTTACTCCTCCGCGAAAGCCCCGTTTCCGCAGGCCCTGACGCACGAGCCGCGCCAGGGGACAGCCCTGAGTCTCCCATATATCACCGGTTTTGAGCCGTGACGGATCAAGTTTTTGAGCCATACCCATAGAAGAAAACAGGATCGTTCCGGCGCCGGCGGTGTATTCGATGAGGTCCAGCTTGTTGGTAAGACTGTCTATAGCGTCTATAACATAGTCCGCGTTTTCGATCCCAAAGGAAGGGGCGGTCTCTTGGGAGAACACCCCGGCAACGGCGGTAACCTCGCAACGGGGGTTTATCTCCAGGAGCCGGTCTCTCAGGGCCTCCGCCTTTAACCGCCCCACGGTGGCGGACGTAGCCTGCGCCTGACGATTAATGTTGGTAACGCAAACGGCGTCTGAGTCCACGATACTGATACGGCCCACACCGGACCGTACCAGGGCTTCGGCGCACCAACTCCCCACGCCGCCCAGACCGAAGACAAGGACCCTCGTCCGGCTCAAAGCGTCCAGGGCTTCAGGACCCGTGATGAGGGCTAATCGCTGAAAAAAAGGGTTTAGTACCATAGATAAGGATGGAACGGCAGCATTACAGCAAATTTTTCCGAAAAAATCCTTAAACCGTAAAGCAGCCGAAGGGCTAAAAAAGAAACCGCGTATCATAAAGAAGGCGGATTCAACCGGCACGTGCAACACCAGCGAATTGGGCAAAACCTCGGCGGGAAGTCCGGCAGATCAAACGCTTCATCGATGTTGAACTAATTCTATCCACAACCTTATGTATTTCCCGTTGTGTCGTCAAGACCCAGCCGCGCCTTCTTGGAAAATATCTTCGTAATATACCGTTGCGATTTTCTATGTTCTTCTTCCATACTATGATGCGGCTTGCAGAAATACGGCCTTGTTAACGCCCGCCGCATTGAATGGGCCTTTTTGTCTTTCATGCGAATAACTATAGAGAACCGGATTTTCGTTCCACCAATACCGCGGCGCAGACGCCGCTCCGCCGGGAAACAACCATAGCAACTTCCCAATGACCGGCTTGTTCCCGCCGTTCAATATGCAACGGATGTCCGGTTATCTCAACCCGGTTTGGTATGTTTGCGCCCCTGCTTTTCCTGCCGCGGGACCGTTTACGGCGTTTTTATGAGTCCGGGGTAAATAGGCAGCGTGAGTTAGGCGGAAAAAATTCATGTTCAATTTCTGATACGATCCTTGTTACTATGCCGGTCTATTCTCAAAAATTTGTTCGTATTCTTCTCTTGATACGACAGTATCCCAACCGCCGACTCTTTCTCCTTCGTGTTTGTCAATACCAGTGGGGTTTAAGTTGTGTTTTTTTAAAAGCCGCTGAACAGACTTAAACGAGATCGAGTCGATATAGTTCAGTTCTACACTTTTGTCAGCCAGCAGCCGGACACTCCATTGTGCGCAGCCTTCCGGCACGGGACCGCAGGCCAGAGCGATACTGTGTGCTTCTACCTCACCGGTTATCTTTGGCTGCACGGGCGGCGTCCGGCGCTTTTTCCGCTGTAAAAATACCGCGGCGCTGTCCGCTGCAAGGAACGCTTTTTTCACATCATTCACCGTTCTGCGGTCTACCCCGATTTTTTCTGCAATCTTTGCTTGGGTTAACGGTTTGCGCCCCCCCGCTTCATCAAGTTCGTGGAGTAGTTTTGCTCGTGTTACCAGCTTATCGCTGTGTTTTCCCGTTCTGGTAAACTTTTCAAGTTCGTTCCGCGCTTCCTCACTGAGTTCGATTTTGATGTGTTTTCCTCTCATAGTGATGCCACCTCGTCTGGTCAAGATGACTTCAGTATAGCACACTTTGCATTATTTGTGTGGTTTTAAATGACACATGGTACTAGTATGTCTTTCCAAACAATTCCGGCGTTTTTTAGAACCGCCGCGATTTCCTCTGACGACGGCGCCTCCGTGCGGATAATATAGATACATGACGCGCCGAGGCTGCGCGGGGCGGCGTCAATGACGCAGGGATAGGGGGAATG
>JAIRSS010000082.1 GCA_031255315.1 Spirochaetaceae bacterium | reverse complement strand
AAAAGACTACAAACAGCTATACAAGATAAGAACTGACGAAAACCAACCAAGTTTATTCGACTGAATTACAAACAACAATCTTAAAATACCCCGCGGCAGAGCCGCGGGGATTTTTTATTTTTGTCAATATTTTTTTATATTTTCCACAAAATTTAGGGGGCATTTCGCCTAACAGGTCTGTATATGCTCCGCCGCCGGTAGGCTGCTCGGAGTTCCGTTTCCGCGTCTTCCCGTCGGCAGGAAACCGGCGGAATCCCGTCAGGCGTCCTGCCATTTTAAACCCAGGGTCAGTTCACACTACGTGGAATCAACGAGCCCTCGGCGATGACACCAAGGCACGATAGATAAATCCGGAAAATATCAGGTCCAGCTTGTCATATCCGTCCGCTATCCGCCTAAATCCCTTTAGTCGCCGGAACATTCGCTCCACCTCATTCCTCTGTTTATACAGCTCCCTGCGGATATTCTACTCTTACCTAAGCCGTTTGTATTTCTTGGATAGAAACACTATATCCTCATTCTTTCTTCCCCGTTGAAGCGTCCGGCGTAGGCAACCCATAGAGGGGGTATGAAGCATCTCTGGTCCTGTTTCTTTTACCGGCTCATTGCAGGGTTCTTCCTGAATGTCCTGGCGCTGATCCCGCCGCAGGCCGCAGCCGCCCAAACATCCCCTGGGCCCCCGGTTTTTCCACAGATACAGCTGAACCGCGTTTCCACCAGGTTTCTCTGGACCGGCTCCTGGGGTCTGAGCGGCATACATGTGGATGAAGCGGACGGGCTTACGGCCGGTACGGGAAATCTTATCAACCGGGGAGAGGTTCGGATCACCACGTTGGGCGTGGCCGCCCGTTTCCTGGCCCTCGACCGGCGGCCCGCCGTGTTTTGGGAACAGCCGGACGGGGGGAGCTCCGCTTTTTCCGGCGGGGTCTACCACAACCGCACGGGGTCGCGGCTGCTCTACGGGGTTCTTGAGGAATGGGGGCTTCCTGCGCGGCTCAAAAATCCCTGGGGGAAATCCCTGTCCTTTGCCGGGAGCCGCCGGCCTCTGGGGGCTGACGTGAAGACCGGCATTTCTTCTGCAAAGCCGCCGGAAACAGAAAGTGAAGCCTATCTGTATCTGGGCAGCCCCCGGCTGGGGAAGGTCAGAATGTTTGCGTCGGTTCAAACGAAGCCATGGCGGACGCCGGACTTTGGGGGCGGCGTTGACCTGCAATTCGCCAAAAAAACGAGCCTTCGGGCCGAGGGGTTCTACACCGAGCGGCGGCTTGCCCCGTCGTATCCCTCAACATGGTTTTCCGTTTCGCCGCCGTTGCCGGAACGGGATTTCCACTTGGCCGGGGCGGGGCTTTTTTTTACTTCCCCGGCTTTCGGCGCGGCCTTTGACGGGGCCTATTCGGAGACTTTCGCCTGGGGCAGGGATATGTACGGGAGTCTGTCCTTCCGCGTGGGGGACAAACCCTGGCAGGTATCGGCGGGGGTGGATGCGGCGGGGAGCCGCTTTGTTGACCGGGACGGCGCGGCGGCGGGTCCGGGGTTCAGAACCGCCGTCCGCGTCGAATGGAAGGGCGCTGGTTCCAGCCGTTTCCGGGCCGGACTAACCCTTCGGGGGCCGGAACCCGGCGAATCCTTTAACCGGGGCAATGCGGCGGCATCGTACCGGTTCCCCCAGTCCTTTATCCGTAGGCCCTTTGGTGTACCGTTCAGGCCGGGAACACTGAGCCTCACCGCAGCCCGGGACGGACGGAACCCGGAAAAGATCTCCGACAGCTTCGATGCCGGGGTCAGTTTCTACCTGGGACCGGTACGGGCGGCTTTCAGCGCCGCGCTGCTCTGCGTTACCGACCAGGTTTCCTACGACTTCAATTCCGCCAAAATCTCTGGAGAACTTTCGTATTATACCGGTCCTTTCCTGTTCAAGACCAAAGCAGGGTACGCAGGAAGCTCCGCCGCGTCCCCGGGGGTGGACCTTTCGTGGTACCTGTCCATACGGGGAAGGAAAGAGCGCCCGCAGCCCGGTATAATCCTTCCGGGACGGTTCAGCGTCAAAGTGAGTTCTTCCCACTTTCCGGAAAAATGGGCCGGGGAGCTTTCCTGGCGCTTAGAAGCGCAGACCGGAAACCAATGACGTGAACGAGCGGATGTGCTATATTTTAGATATGAATACCAATGTGGATCGGATTAGGCTAAAGAAAGCGTTTATTATTGATATGGACGGAGTGATTTACCACGGCAACCAGATTCTCCGGGGCGCCGCGGAGTTTGTGGATTGGCTTGAGGCGAACGATAAAGCCTTTCTCTTTTTGACCAATTCCAGTGAACGGTCGCCTTTGGAACTTTCTCAAAAGTTAGCCCGTCTGGGTATTACCGTGGACCCGGAACACTTCTACACCAGCGCCCTGGCTACCGCGGCCTTCCTATCCACCCAGCAGCCCGGAGGCTCGACATACGTGATAGGCGAACCGGGGCTTATCCAAGCGCTCTACGATGCAGGGTTTACCATGAACAACGTAAATCCTGATTATGTGGTAGTGGGCGAGGGCCGGGGGTACAGTCTGGAAGCCCTGGAACGGGCGGTTAAACTGGTATTGGGAGGAGCCAGGCTCATCGGGACCAATCCCGATCTGACCGGTCCGATAGAAGGAGGCATCGTCCCGGCCTGCGGGTCCCTGGTGGCCCCCATAGAGCTGGCTGCCGGCGTTAAAGCCTACTTTGTGGGAAAACCTAATCCCCTCATGATGCGCCACGGCCTGCGCCGTCTCAACGCCCGGCGGGAAGACACGGTCATCATCGGGGACCGGATGGATACGGATATTGTCGCCGGAGTTGAAGCGGAAATCGAGACGATCCTGGTTCTTTCCGGCGTTACCGCGCTCAAGGATATTCCCGCCTTTCCGTACCGGCCCGCCCGCATACTGAACGGAGTTTTCGAAATTCCAGAATAACAACCGCTTCGGCCTCCCGTAATTCGCCATGAGTTCTTCGGGAGGCAGTATCTTTTCGCGTTTATAGGGGGCTGCCCGGCAGCCGGTTGGCCGGGAGCCGGTTGCGCTTGTAGGTTTTGCGTCTTTTTCCCGGTGAAAAAGACGCAGAAACCATGATAAATGGGCTCCTTACGCGGTTTGCAGGGTAAAAAATCGCCTAACCGGCGATTTTTCATGGGTTTATGCGCGAAGCGCAACAAACCGCCGGGGGCTGCGGGTTATGTTTGTTCGGCTGCTAAGGGCATGATCTGGTAACGGAGCCCTGTCTCAGCGTTGTGCGGTACTCGTACCAGCGGGATGAGGGGTTGTTTCGACCGGGGGAACGCCGGCACTTTGGTGACAATTACGCCTTGTTCGTTCAGAAACTTTTCCTTTTCCGGCGGGATACGATCATCGGTATACACAGTAGCTACATCTTCAGCCCGCACGATACCTTCAGCGCCGCGCTGGAAAAATTTCTCCGATTCGGTTAGAACGATGATCTTCTCGGCCTGCTCCGCCATGTCCCGGACCGTCTGCGTCCTGATGTGATTCCTCCCGGTAAATCCGTACTTTTCAATGAAACCATCGGCGCCAATAAAAAACTTATCAGAAAAGAATATCTCCGCGCATTTCCGGGTTATAGACCCTACCAGGACCTGAGCCTCCGGCTGATATTCTCCGCCCAGAAGAATGAGCCGGCAGGTTCGGGCATACCGCAAATGGTTGGCGATAAATGTTGAGTTGGTCACAATGGTAATACCCTTATTGGCATTGGCAAGCTCTTCCGCCAGCAGAGCGCAGCAGGAACCGGACTCTACCATCACCGTTTCCTTCTCTTCCACCGAAGCCGCCGCCGCCTGGGCAATACGCCGTTTTACCTCATAATGAATGGCCATACGCCTCCCCACATCGTCAAGGGACCCAAAAACCGCAACCCCATGTTCCCGGCGTATCAATCCCCTGTCTTCAAGCTGATCCAGATCCTTTCGTATGGTTACTTGTGATACCTGCAACAATTCCGCCAGCGCAGACACTTCCATACGCTGGCACAGAGCCAGAGCCTCTAAAATTTTACTCTGCCGTTCCGTCATTCTGCTCTCCTCAATTATCGGTCTTCTGTCCAGGGCCGCCCTAACGGAGAAGCTCATAACCTCTTGCACCCAGGTTTTTATTGCCGCTCCTTACGTTAAAAATACTGAATTCCCTGGAAAAGTCAAGAAAAAATTACATTTGAAACAAAAACATTTACGAATAAAACATAGTAAAAAAGTCATAATCACCAGGGATGTTCAAAAATCCCAATTTTAGGACGGCAATCTCAAAACAGCGTGCGTTCGACGGGAACAAAGCGCGCCTCGTATCCGGTTTGGAGACCGCCTAGGATCAGTTGCGCACGTGCAGCCCGTGTATTGGGAGGGGCGAAACGGGCGCGGGCAATCTAGCGGTTTCTCATGTTTTTACATTCAACGAATCGCTAGCAGCATGATACGGAACAGTATAAAATGATGAGATGAGACAGAATGGATGTTCCGACATAGAGCGGTATCGGGAGGTGATCCACAAAGTATGACGGCTCTCAGACGAAGCCATACTTGATGCAAAAAAAGGCCGTATCAAACGCCTTCAGATGGGTGTACCGCTTCTTGGAAAAACGACACGTCCTCCGAAACACTCTCCGTATCCGATGCCTCCGCCGGTAATTGTTCTCTTCATCCCTGCCGTATATTCTTTCCCCGCCAAATGTCCGCTCCCTCCAAATACCGCAGCTCGTCTGTTTCACGGCAGTCATAATGGCTTTGTTTCGGTTTTATCCGGCGTTTTACCAGTTCTTTATTAAAACTTCATTAACATTACCCCTGCCGGCGGAATCGGAATTAATCGTTCTTTTTGCTTGTACAGGGATAATTTCAAAGCGATCATAATCATACAGTTCCCGAATATATTCTGTGTCAGAATTGCTTAACAGACATTTTGCTCCACGCCTTGTCATTTTTATCATAACGTTGCGAAGACGTTCCTGTTCTTCCTCGCCAAATCCATCGGCATGGTATCCGGTAAAATTAGTTTTATTCTGGCTATGGTATGGCGGATCAAAATATATAAAGGAATTATTAGCGGCATCCAAAACAGCCTGCTCAAAATCAACATTCACTATTTTAATTTCATTTGTATTTAAATAATTGCTAATTTGACGCAGAACAAGTTCCTCACATATAGCTGGATTTTTATATCTTCCATAAGGAACGTTAAAAAGACCCTGTGAATTTACGCGATACAATCCGTTAAAACACGTCTTGTTAAGAAATATTAAACGAGCGGCCTTTTCTGTATTTGTCAATGTATTGAACGTTGTCGAATCCCGATCTAAATTCCTGATTTCATAATAATATTTTTCGTCGTTCATATTTTTATAATTTTTCAATACTATAATAAGCTCTTCCACATTTTCTTTTATAACAGTATAAGTTAAAATTAGTTGTGTATTAAAATCATTAATTACCGCCTTCTTGGGTTGTAAATCAAATAGAACAGCCCCGGCCCCCATAAATGGTTCATAATAGGTATAATTATTTATATCTTTAGGAATATACTTCTTTATCTCAGGCAATAATTGCCGCTTGCCTCCAGCCCATTTTAAAAATGGTTTAACAAGAGGATTATGCCGTGCCATAATAATACCAGTCTATAATGGGCGGGAAAAAAAGTAAAGTCTTTTTTCGATGCGGCTTCACTGGTTTTGCATGATTTTTTATATGCTTCGTACACTTCGCCGCCAGCGGCGGTGGAGTATGTATTGTGGGAGGTCATTTGAATATCGAAGCAAAAGCCCGCGCCTGCCCGCGGGGTCCGCATTGTCAAAGACGCCGGCGCCGTGGTTTAATACTTCCATGAACGCAACCATCGTATGCATAGGCAGCGGCAATATGGGCGGTGCGCTGATGAAAAGCGCCGCGATAATCGTGGGCGGCGGCGGTATCGGGTTTACCGATGCGGACCAATCCAAGGCGGAGGCCGCCGCCCGCGCCCTGGGCGCTTCGGTTTACGCCTCCAATACCGAAGCCGCCATGAAGGGGGATTTTGTCTTTCTCGCGGTAAAGCCCCAGGTCCTCCCGGCGGTTTTGGAGGAGATTGCTCCGGTCCTCACGGAGCGGCTCGCCGCAGGCAATCCCCCGGTCGTCGTCTCAATGGCGGCGGGTTTTTCTCTGGCCGCGATACGGTCTCTCTTGGGGTCGCCGGTCCCTCTGGTACGCATCATGCCCAATACCCCGGCCCTTGTTTCTCAGGGGGTTATCGCTATGGCCGTCTCCCCGGAAACGCCTGCGGACAAAGCCGCCGGGCTGGAAACGCTCCTTTCCGCGGCGGGGATCGTGGAGCGTTTGGAGGAGAAGTACCTGGACGGGGTAACCGGCCTTTCCGGTTCAGGCCCCGCCTTCGTCTGCCTCTTTATTGAAGCCCTGGCCGACGGCGGCGTCCGGGCCGGCCTTCCCCGGGACACGGCTCTGCGCTTTGCCGCCCAAACCGTACTGGGCACAGCCGCCCTGGTCAAGGAAACGGGCCGCCACCCGGGAGAACTAAAAGACATGGTTGCTTCCCCCGGGGGAACCACCATAGAGGGCGTCGCCGCTCTGGAAAACGGCGCGTTCCGGGGTACGGTAATGAACGCCGTGGAAGCCGCCTGGAAACGGGCGGCGGAGTTGGGGGGATAAAACGCCGGGGCCCGCTCCGCCTGGGGGGTCCCGGCGGAGCGGCCCTCACGGGCGGCTCGTATCACTCCCGTATTTTCATTCCTGTAGGGTAATCCCTCTTTTTATTCCCGCATTGCCCAAGCCGGGTTATTGATTTATGATAACGTGAGTTTGATAGGAAGCCGTGTTTTATACCGTCACGCGGCGAAGCAGCCCAGTGAAGCATCCGCTCGTCTGGATTGCCCGTCGTCCGGTCCGCGTCGCTCCTCGCAATGACCATGCGCTTGATCCTTCGCGGTCTCAAGACCGGATGACAGGCGTACAGTGCTCCCGTCGAACTCACGGCATGATAATGGCTGCTGTTCCAGGGCTTCATCTCTGGAACAACAGCCATATTGCCGTTTAATTCATGCGGAGGGGGAATCGGCGTGCAGTACAGAATGGATGGGAAATCGGGAAACAAGCTTTCGGCGTTGGGATTCGGCTGTATGAGGTTTCCCCGGAAGGGGCCTCTTATAGATTTGGAAAAGATGGAACGGCTTGTCATGCAGGCCGTTGCCGGCGGGGTAAATTACTTCGACACCGCCTACATATACGTGGGCAGCGAGGAAGCCCTGGGGTCCGTCCTGGAAAAGAACCGCATCCGGGAAAAGGTTTTTATCGCAACCAAACTCCCGCTGGTCCTCTCCCGAAGCCGCCCGGATTTTGACAAATTTTTCAATAAATCACTGGAACGGCTCAGGACGGATTTCATTGACTACTACCTTTTACACATGCTGACCAGCCGCCGGCAATGGGAACGGTTCCGGGCTCTGGGAATTGAAGAATGGCTGGCGGAGGGGAAAAAAACCGGGCGCATCCGCCGGGCGGGATTTTCGTTTCATGGAAGCCAGGAGGAATTCCTTCAACTGCTGGAGGTCTACGATTGGGATTTTTGCCAGATACAGTACAATTACGCGCAGGAAAACTACCAGGCTGGTAAGACGGGGCTGCTCAGGGCCGCGGCTAAAGGGCTTCCGGTTATTATCATGGAGCCTCTTTTGGGCGGCAAACTCGCTTCCGCCCTGCCCCGGGAAGCGGAGAAGCTGTTCACCGCTTCCGGGAAGAAGGCGGCGGAAGGGGCGCTGCGCTGGGTGTGGAACCATGAGGAAGCGACCGTGCTTTTGTCAGGGATGAATGATCCCGCGCAGCTTGAGGAAAACCTTCTGACCGCGGAAACCGCCCTGCCGGGAAGCCTTACCGCCGGGGAACTGGAGGTTTATCGCCGGGCGGTGGAAATATTCAGCGCTTCGTACAAGGTTCCCTGTACGGGATGCAACTACTGTATGCCCTGTCCTCAACACATCAATATCCCCGGCTGTTTTGCCGCCTATAACACTTCCTTCGCTCTGGGCTGGATCCAGGGGATGCAGCAGTACGCTACCAGCGCAACCCTTACGTCGGACCAAACGAGCGGTCCCGGACGCTGCGTTCACTGCGGCAGGTGCGAATCCCGCTGCCCCCAGCATATCCCCATCGTCACATCCCTTGAGGCGGTTCGGAGGCGTATGGAGCCGCTTCCCCTTCGGGGAATACTGGGTCTTATCAGAGCGGGGCTGGGACATTCAAAGAACACGGCTGGAAGACCGGATTAGCGGGTTCCAAGAGGAAGCAATGCGCATGAAAAGACCACGGTACAGGCCGGTAACGAGGGCGTATCCAGCCATTAAAGCGCCTGAATCAAGAATATCCAGAATGGCGATAGGCATCCTGCGTTTCGCGGCCCGGTTCTACCTTGCCTTTTTCATCGGCGCGGCAAAAGTCAGACTGGAACCGTCGTCATTGTTCATCCACACGTTCCGCCGGGCGCTTGAAGGGAAAAGCCGGTGTATTGTGGCTTTCCGGCATCCCTACGGGTTCGAGCCGCAGGTGCTCATGTGGTTTGTCCTCTACAAACTCCGGCGGACGGCGGCGCGGCGGGGCATCCGGCTGCCTGTGAGCCCCCGGATCCGCTTTGTATACGGCTACGAGGTGCTTCGTTGGGGAGGGCCGGCGGCGAGGATCGTCATGCCTCTCTTGGGCGCTCTCCCGGTTCACCACGCGAAACTTGATTCCAAAGGGCTGGCGGGGATTTATTCCGCCCTTGCCGAGGGCCCCTATCCTGTTGGGATTGCGCCGGAGGGCCAGGTAAGTTACACGGTCTACGGAACGCCCCGGTTGGAACCGGGAGTTGTCCGCATAGGTCTTGGGGCGGCGAAGCGCCTAAACGATTCGGGAAAGCCGCTGCCCGTAGAAGTCTTGCCTGTCGCGTTGCGGCTTACCTACGGCAGGGGGGCGGAGAAGGCAATGGCGGGTCTGTTGCGTAAAGTGGAAGCCCTCTGCGGCCTGAACAATACAGCGTCCGGCGAAGGGGATATTATGGGCCGGTTTCTCCGGTGCCGGGAAGCCATTCTGAGCCTCAACGAAACACGTTACGGCATCGCCGTAACGCCGGACGCCCCTGGTATTTCGTGGGAGAAGCGGGTTGCGCTTGTGATCGAAGCGGCCCTGGATTCCTGTTCCGCTATGCTTGGCATTCAGAAAACCCGGGAAGAACATTTCAGCCGGATGTACTACCTCAGGCAGATGTGCTGGGACGGTATTTTTGTTCCGGGAAAAGCGGCGGGAGAAAAAAAGGGAACGGCCCTGGAACAGGCGGTGGAGGATCTTCGGGCCGGCGAAGCGTGGCATGCCGCCCGCCACCTGGAAATCGCTGATTTTACCTGGTATTTCCGGGACCCGCCTCCCGGCGAGGACGCGCCCCTGAATTTGAAGATCGAATATATCCAAAACCTCTGGGACTTCGCGAACCGTACTATGGGGGGCGCGTTCGCCAACCGGATAAATATTCATCCCCGGAGCGTTACTATTCAGGCGGGGCCGGTTATCAACCTGAACGCCGCGCTGGAAGAATACCGGCAGGACCGGAAAGAGACGGTACGGAAGCTGCTTGCCCGGCTTCAGGATACTTATGCGGTTTTGAACGCCGGCTAAGGCCCGCTATGAGGCCCCGGCGGGCTGCTTGAGCCAAATTGAAATTTTGGAACAAGTTCGGCGTACATGCCGCTTGCGTACATTCCCAGCGGTTTCAGCTACTTGAGGTTTTTGCCCTTCCGGAGTATTGTATACACATCGTATGAAATCTTGTTCGTTGAAATTCAATTTTTGGAAATCTGTTTTTTTAATCGTTCATCCGTTGTTGATCGGGGTCCTTGCTCCAGCCGCTCAGGAGATCGTTACCGCCGAACGGTATTTGGAACTGGTTGCCGAGCGCTATGGCGGAATTCGGGATTATGAGGCCAGAATTACGATACGATCCGGGAACAGCACTATGTACGGAACGGTGAGCCATCTTGTTCCCTCGTTTTTACGGATCGATTTTACCACTCCCTCTGAACAGGTTATTGTGTTTGACGGGGAGATGTTGACGGTGTACCTGCCTGAATACCGGGCGATTTTGAATCAGAGCATCAGCGGGGGAAGGCGTACCGGGGCGAGCGGCGCGTCCCTGGCCACAGCCCAGGGGCTTGTCCTGCTGAGACGGAATTACCTCCCCGCGTTCATCACAGGCCCGGCGCCGGAGCCGCTGGACGCCGAGTCCGGTGAGACGGTAGTACGCCTGCGGCTTACCAGGCGGAATATTTCCGAGGGGTTCAGGGAGATTATCCTCTATATAAATCCTCAAACGTATTTTATCCGGCGTATGGAGGGCAGGACCATTGCGGAAAGTTTGGTCCGGTTTGATTTTTCGAATGTTAAGATAAACCAGGGTATTCCCGAACAGCGTTTCTTGTATGATTCGCCCGCTTCGGCAAATCTATATAATAACTTTTTGTTTAGAGATGCGGATTGAACGGATGCCGCTGGAGAGTAATTACATGATACATGGCGCCGATTGGTCCATGCCGCTTGTTGCGGGACGCCCGTTCCGCTCTGATTGCGGCGCAGGAGGAGGATTTGGTGGAGTCCCTGGGAGTTAAACTAAAAAACGTCCGTGAAACGAAGGGATATACTATTGAGCAGGTGTGCCGTGATACTAATATCGCGAGCCGGTATATAGAAGCTCTTGAAAACGAAGAGTTTGCTGTTTTCCCGGGGGAACCCTATCTTTTGGGTTTTCTGCGGAATTACGGGGAATACCTTGGGCTGGATGCCGAAGGACTTCTGGCAGGTTACCGGGCGCTGAAAATTCAGGAAGTTCCCGTCCCGGTAGAGGAGCTTCTGCATTCATCTCCCCGGATTGGTAAGGTAATCCGCATCGTGGGGATTGTTTTGGCGGGTCTTGCCCTAGGGGGGGGCGTTTTTTATTATTTTTGGACCCGCCCCGCGCCTGCCGCCGCCGCGCCCCCTGAACCCAGGCAGGCGGTTGAATATGAACTGGAGGGGAATTCCCTGGAACGCCGTTTGTACCGGGGGGATTCCGTACTGGTTTCTTTAGGGCCGGAACAGTATAAACTGGAACTGGCCAATCTTGGAGAAACCCTTACGATAGCCGTTCCGCCGGATATTCAGCTCATGCTGGATCTGGGGCAGGAAGCGGGGGTAGACCTTAACGAGGACGGGCGTCTTGATGTACGGATTACCGCCGCTGATTTTGAAAAACACAACAGCGCCGCCGGCGCGTTGCTCCGTTTCGATATGGATTATGCCTCAGCCGATCTGGAATCTGGTGAAACGAGTTTTGCCGGAGCCGGAGACGCCGCGAATCTTTCCGCACCCGGAAGGGGGCCGGAAACCAGCGCTCCGGTAGTCGTCTTCACGTCTCCCAACTCGTACCCCTTCACGGTTCAGGCGGCTTTCCAGGGTTATTGTATGTTCCGCTGGGAAATTCTGGCTGAACGGGACCGGCGGGGTAGAAACGAGCGGTATTTCCAGCGTTCTGATGAACTGTCCATTCAGGCTCAGAACGGCGTACGCTTGTGGGTATCCAACGCGGCGGCGGTGAGGATCCAGGTGATAGGCGGCGGACGGACCGTGCCGCTGGATATAGGGGGCGCTGGTGAAGTGGTGGTGGCCGATATACGCTGGATACGAGACGAGGACGGGCGGTTCCGTCTGGCGCTGCTCCGTCTTGAATAATACCGTCCCGGGGACGGCATCCTAGGAATTCGGCTTGCAGTATTATCTCGATCCGTTTGGATGCGTAAAAAATCAGGTCGACGCTGAAACCATGATGGCGGTTCTTGGCAACGCCGGCTGGGAACGGGCCGCCGATTCCGCGGGAGCGGACCTCATCATCATCAATTCTTGTGGTTTCATTGAGAGCGCTAAACAGGAATCAATTAATGCGGTTCTCGCGTACCGGCGTATGTATCCCCAGAAGAAGATCCTCCTTGCCGGCTGCCTCGCCCAGCGGTACGCAGCGGAACTGACGGAATCCCTTACCGAAGCGGACGGTTTTTTCGGCAACGCCGACCTTTCCCTGGCGGCTTGGGCCGTTTCCGCCGTCATGGAAAGGGGGGACCGCCCTGTTCTGACCGGGGACGCGGCGGGAGCCCTCCCGCCTGAGACGGCCCCGCTGCCGGGAGACCGCCCCCTTCTTTCCCTTCCCGGCTCCGCCTATGTGAAGATCGCCGAAGGTTGTAACAACCGCTGTTCTTTTTGCGCCATACCGGGTATACGCGGCCCCCTGCGGTCCCGGTCTGTCCCCGATATTCTCTCAGAATGCCGCCGCCTCCTGGACCGGGGCGTCAGGGAACTCTGCCTCATAGGTCAGGACTTGGGATCCTTTGGCGCCGACAGGCTTTCCGCTGGACACAATGACGGCGGGCTCCCGGGACTGCTGGAAGCCCTCTCCACCCTGGAAGGCCGTTTCTGGGTGCGGCTTCTCTATATACATCCGGATAATTTTCCCCCATCCATTCTGGAACTCTGCCGCTGCGACGGGCGGTTCCTTCCCTATTTTGACCTTCCCTTTCAGCATGGGTCGGCCCGTATACTCCGGGCTATGAACCGCCGGGGTACTGCCGAATCCTACCTGCGCCGTATCGCCTCCATTCGTTCCGCCCTGCCCGGCGCGGCGATTCGTTCGACTTTTCTTCTGGGCTTTCCGGGCGAAACTGAAGAAGACTTTCAGGCCCTTCTGGATTTTCAGGATCGGGCCCGGCTCGACTGGGCGGGCGCTTTTGTTTATTCCCTGGAGGAGGGCACCCCCGCGTATTCCCTGAAAGGCCGGGTTCCCCGGCGGCTTGCGGAAGTCCGGAAACGTCTGGTTGAGGAAAAGCAGATCCCCATTACCCAGGAACGGATGGATCGGTTTATCGGCTCCACAGAATATGTTCTGGTAGAGGAACAAATACACGGCGAGGAGGGGCTGTATCTGGGCCGTCTTCCCTGTCAGGCCCCCGAAGTAGACGGCGCCGCCGTAATCAGCGCGGATGATCCTCTTGAACCGGGAACCTTCGTCCGGGGCGTGGTTTTCGCCCGCGCCGGATTGGATCTGGAAGTCAGAACGTAATTCCGACCAGAATACCATGCCAAGTATACCGCTTTTCTCCTTTATTTTATATGCGCCGGCTCTGGGATTCCGGTGCTTTAAACTTGCAAACCAGCGGGGAAAGGGATATGCTGTATAATAAAACATATCATTACCATCGTACATAAGGAGCAATTCATGAATTTTGTCAGCGATATGAAAAATAAAGCCAAAGCCCTGCAAAAACGGCTGGTCTTGGCCGAAGGAACCGAACCGCGGACCCTCAAAGCCGCCCGGATCATCTTTGACGAGGGTCTTGCGGCCTCGGTTACCCTGGTGGGCGCCGAAGCGGATATTCGGAAAGCCGCTGAAGCGGAAGGGGTCGGACTTGCGGGCATCGTCCTGGCGGATCCTGCGCAGTCTCCTCTGGCGGAAAAATACGCCCATGAACTGTATGAACTTCGGAAGCACAAAGGCATGACCGAAGAACAGGCGAAAAAGGACATTCTCCATTTCCTGCGTTGGGGCGCCATGATGGTTCATCTGGGCGACGCGGACGCTATGGTGGCCGGGGCGGAGAGCGCCACCGCCGATGTACTGCGGGCGGGGCTTACCATCATCGGGACTACTCCGGGGTCCAAGACCGCCTCTTCCTGCTTTGTTATGCAAACCCCCGACTCTACCTGGGGAATCGACGGGGCGCTCATCTTCTCGGACTGTGCCGTGGTCCCCGACCCCACCGCGGAGCAGCTCGCGGAAATCGCCATATCCGCCGCCCAGTCCTGCCGGGAGTTCCTGGACGCGGAGCCGGCGGTCGCCCTCCTCTCGTTTTCAACCAAGGGTTCAGGCGGCAAGCACGCCGATATACTCAAAGTAACGGAGGCGCTGGGGCTGGTGAAAGCCAAAGCCCCCGGCCTCGCCGTTGACGGAGAACTCCAGGCGGACGCCGCCCTGATCCCCTCGGTAACGGACAAAAAAGCCCCCGGCAGCCCCGTCAGGGGAAAAGTCAACACCCTGGTCTTCCCCGATCTGGGGGCGGGCAACATTGGGTCCAAATTAGTCCAGCGCCTGGGTAAAGCCGAAGCCTTCGGCCCCTTCCGCCAGGGCTTTGCCACGCCCGTCAGCGACCGTTCTGGGGGCGCGTCGGTGGAGGACATCGTCGGTTCCGCGGCGGTTACGCTGGCGCGGGTGAAGTAAGCCCGGGCTGAAAAACCGTTAATCCCAGAGGCTGTCCCAAAACGTCGTGTTTTAGGACGGCCTTTTTTCATTCCTCTACAAACCGCCAAAGCAGGCCATAAATGGTGGTTTTTGCGGCACAATGTGACGTAAAACCAATAAGCCCAACAAACGCCCGGTAGGTGGCAAGGGCGGTATTGTATATATCCTCAATAAGCCTTAAGCCCCCCCGGTAGCCCGCATATCCCGCAGCCATGACGAGCCGATAGGGGGACGGCAGAGCTGCGGAAAGGAAATCACAGCCTTTTTGCCGGGCCAGGTCCTTGTCCCAGCCGCTACCGATGATAAGCCCCCGGCCTTCATGGTTCGCCTGGAGTATTGCTGCCTGGGCAAGGCCCGCGTCGGGTTGAAACTCAACGGAGACCTTCCGTTTAGCGGAAAACCCGGCGGCGGTTTCCTGTATCGGCTTTTGGAACAGTTCGGGAGTGTTGTCGGTAATAAAAAGCTCTTTGGAAACCAGACCGATTTTTATGACCTATGATTATGTTACCGACGCGGTACGTAAAGCGGCTGAGGTGTTCGGCGGCCCGTCCGGGGCGGTGCGGTTCTGAGCGGGTCCCGGCGGTATTTATTTTTCCCGCGTACCGGCATATACTCACGTATATGGAATCGTGTATCCGTGTTTCCGGTGTCCGTTTGCTGGTGAACCTGAAGGTACAGCCCAGCGCGTCCAGGTCGTGTCTGACGGGCCTCAAAGACCAACGGCTCGGCGTGAGGATAGCCGCCGCTCCCGAAGGGGGAAAGGCCAATACAGCGCTTATCGCCTTCTTTGCTGATCTTCTTGGACGCCCAAAACGGGACTTTGCCGTAGAAAGCGGGGAAAAATCCCGGCGTAAAACCCTGGCTATGCCCCT